>DOFA01000079.1 GCA_003532195.1 Clostridiales bacterium | reverse complement strand
CCTGGTCATAACGGCCGCCGCTGAACAGCGGGAAGCCGATGCCGTAGGTGAATCCCTTGAAAATAATGCCGGTGTAGTAATTCAAGCTCTGCAGCATGCCCAGATCGACCGAAACATATTGCGAGCAGTTGTAGTCGTCGAGTATCGCCAGAACTTCGCGCAGATTCTGCAGAGCCGCGCGGGCGACCGGGTGTTTGACCAGGGCTGCCAGCTCGTCCGGCAGATCGGCGGTTCCGCTGCTGGAAGCCATCTTGAGAAGGACTTTGCGAGCCGGATCCGGCAGCCGGAGCCGTTCGGCCAGCTCTTCCAGGGCGACCGTCTCTTTGCCGTCGATCAGACGCGGCAGAATGGCGGCCTCTTCGCCGGCGATGTCCCATTCGGCCAGAACTCCCCGGAAAAAATCCACCTGCCCCAGGGATACCTGCAGGTCCCGGATACCGCAGGCCTGCGCCGCCGCGATGGCGGTCGCGATCACTTCCGCGTCGGCTTCCGGACTCCGGCTGCCCAGCAGCTCAACGCCGGCCTGGGCAAATTCACGCTGCCGGCCGCCGCCGTATTCATTGTAGCGGTACATATTGCCGATATAAGCGTAACGCAGCGGCGGTTCGGCATCCCGGCAGACGGTCGCCGCCAGGCGGGCGACCGGTATGGTGCCGTCATAGCGCAGGCAGAGGATGCGCCCCTGCTGGTCGAAAAATTTGAAAAGCCCCTCCTGGGCGGCAAATCCGTCGCCTGCCGCAAAAACATCGTAAAATTCGATGCCGGGCGTCTTNNTTCTTCCGGCAGCAGATCCGTCACCCCGTCCGGCGTATGAAATTGCCACATGCCCATTCGGCGCCTCCCCTTCGATCGCCGGCTTTTCCGGCCGCCGGCCGGCCGACTATATTGTGTGATACAGCGTTTTACTTTATCGATTTATCACGTTAAATTGATAAAGTGATAAAGTATATTGCCATTATAAAAGCGGCCAGAGACCCTGTCAAGAAAAAAACCGGCGTGAAGATGCCGTTTTTCCAGCGGCTGAACCCGGCGCCGGCTGTGCATTCTGACCATCGGACGTACGCCGCCCCGGTTCTAGTCCTTATAAATGGCAAAACTGTTCTTGGCACGGTCTTTAACCTGATACATCGCGCGGTCAGCCTTCTTAAGCAAGACATCGATATTGTCCCCGTCCCGGGGAAAGACGCTGAAGCCAATGCTGGCTTTAATCTGAACGGATCGGCCGTCCAGATCGACGCTTTTGTTGAACTCCTGCAGAATCTTTCGGGCGATGCTGGCTATTTTTTCATCCTGGCCGACATAAGGCAGCACGATGGCATATTCGTCGCCGCCGATGCGGGCGATGATGTCCGATTCCCGGAGCACGCCCTTGAGCTTATCCGCAACCTCTCGCAGCAGCTTATCGCCGGCGTCGTGACCCAACGTGTCATTAACGCCCTTGAAATCATCCAGATCCATGAAAGCGACCGTCAGCAGGTTGCCGCGCATCCGGACATGCGCCAGTTCCTTCGAAAACAGGATCTGGAAGTAATTACGGTTCGGCAGCCCGGTCAAATGATCGTAGAAGGCGGCGCGGCGGATGATTTCTTCGGCAACCTTGCGTTCGGTGATGTTATAGAGTTGCAGAAGCCAGCCGGAAAATTCCTGCCGGGAATTGGCAATTTGTGTCAGGGACACTTCATAGCAATCCCTTGATCCGCCATCATCAATAATCATTTCATGAACGTTGTCTTTTCCCTCCCGGCAAAACCGCACCAGATCTGGATATTTCTCCAGTTCGGTCTCCAATAAAGCGCCATTGAGGTTTTCCGCAGTCAGGTCCAACATTTTCCGGGCTGCCGGATTGATATCCAGAATCGCCCCGTCCTGGTCGAGAACGATCATCCCGGTCCGCATCTCCTGGATGATCAATGACCGGGCGACTGGAATGACGCTCAGCAAACGGTAACGAAAGACTCCCCAGGAAAAAATCAGCGCCGACAGGCCCAGTATCGAGGGTGTAATGTCGACATTGATTGGTTCCAGCCCGATCACATGTGTCAGCGTGGCGAGCGAAGGCAAGGCGAATGCCGCCATCAGGAATACAATCTGACGCCTCCGGCTGCGCGAAGGTTTCATCCGGAGCGCACTGGCCAGGATACTCAGAATTAAAAATGTCAAAACATAATTGTAAACAGCAAAAACCCAGAACAGAGGGCCAAAGGTTTTGCCGACGGTCGGGAAAGATCCGCTGGTGTCCAGGTAGACGTTCTGGCGGATCAAGCCGTGCCAGTCGTTGGTCCAAAGCAAGATTTGCATGGCCAGCGGCGGAATCAGCAGCATCAGGCTCAACCAGCGCCGCCGCAGCCAGTTTTTATTTTGGGTGAAATGCAAAGCCAGATACAGGTAAGTCACAGGAGTCAACATGATCGGCAGATACTCGATGTTCGCCCAGATGATTTTAACTGGCAGATTCAACGCCGCCATTTCCATGGCTTGTCCGAAAATCCAGATTTCCGCCAGCACCAGGGTGAGCAGCAACTGGCGAGCGCCCAGCACCGAGCGGTTCCGCCAGGCATACTGAAACAGGGCGCCGACAATGATGAAAAGAGCCAGGGACAACCACAGATAGGAAACAAACTGGTACACGATGATTCGCCCCGCTTTCCCTGATCTTATTTCGCCGCGGCTTCACTCCTCTTGGCATCGAAGTGATGCGCCTGCTCCAGGATCATATCCTTGACTTTCATCAGCCGGGTCAGGTTGCCGCGTTCGTTTTCGTCCATTTTCATGGTGATCGAGCGGATGTTTTCCTTAAGTTCGGGAATCA
>DOFA01000257.1 GCA_003532195.1 Clostridiales bacterium | reverse complement strand
CCCCTGGGAAGTCTGCCAGCCGCTTGACGGCTGGGGTATCAGCCTGCACATCGGGACAATCGCCAGCTACCTGCTGCCCATGGGCATGACCCAAAGCATGACGCGCGCCGGTGAATGCCTGATGCCCTGGTGGCTGGCCGAAAACGGCAGCGGCAGTGTCTGGAACGGTCTGAACACCAACCGGAAATCGGTCCGTTTTCTCTTGAGCTCGATGGTTATGGCAATCATGCTGGAGACCGCCGGCGTCATGTTCTGGCAATACCGGCCGGAGATCAAGGACGCCGAATCCCCGAGTTTCGGCCTCGTTAAACTCAATGGCGACGATACGGAACGCAGTCTGGCTGTATCCGCCTTTATCGCGATGTACCGGAATAACCAGGAGCTGTTCGCCAAAGCAGCAGCCAATCCTTCGCCGGTCGGCCTGGTTTATTCGCCGGCAGCATACCGGATGAACCGGGTAGTGGATTCGGGCTTATATGAGGATTTTTCGGGCTGGCATGCAGCTCTGTGCCAGAACGGCTGCATCCCCGACATTCTGCGCGACGCTGATTTACCCCAGGGGATTCCCGCGCATATCCGGCTGCTGGTTCTGCCGATGGAGGTTATTGAACTGCCGGGCCTGCGGGACACCTTGTCCTTGTGGGTGGAAAACGGCGGCATCCTTGTAGCATCAGGCCAGACTTTCATCTATGATCACCATCTGTTCGCCCAGCGCGAATATCCGGGTAAAGAGCTTTTCGGCGTCAATGAAGACGAAACCGACGCTTACGAAGGCGAAATCACCTGCTTCAGCCAGGAAACCGGCTGGAATTCCCTGCCCTCAGGCGGCCGCCGGATCGATTGCGTGCTCTGCGGCGCGAAACCGGTCGGCGTCATCGGCGGGCGGCCGATCGTCACTGTATTCGCCAAAGGGCGCGGCAAATCGATCTGGTTTGGCTGCGCGCCGGGGCGGACCCATGACTTCGCAAAAAACAGCGGCTTGTACGCGGTTGTGTCGGCGCTGCTGGCCGACGCGCAGGTCAAGCCTTCGGTCAAGGCGACTCAGGGCGTGGTCACCCACACGCTGATCAACGGCAGCCAGCGGCTGACTTTTGTCGTCAATCTGACCGGCCGCGACGTCTGCACCTGGCTGACTCTGGCGGACGATGTAGTCATGCATGTCGACGAATTAATCAGCCAGCAAACGGTTTACGAAGGTCTGCCGGTGTCCTGCTTCCCCTTGCAGCTCAAAGCGGAGCAGTCCTGCATTTTGACCTGGTAGACGCCGGGCTATAGTAATAAAGTGCCGAGTCGGGGCTCTTTTCCAGTGTAACCGTCAGTCCGGTATTCATGAGGACTTCGCCTTTGACGCGGATTGTCTCGCCGGTGTTGTAGTTTTTCAAATCGTATTCAGCGCTGGCATCCAGGCCTTGCAGCTTGAAAACGCCAGCCGTGTAAGGCGTTTGCGCGCGCTTGAACAGCTGGATCATGCCTTCGCCGGAGCCTGGCAGATGGAACTGCCAGCCGATCCACTCCCGTTCATCCCGCGAATATGGGGTCAAAGGATAATAATCGCCGTACTGGCAATGGGCGGTCTCGCGCCATTCCTGCATCCAGGCTGCCAGTTTTCGGAAATCGAAGCCTTCGGCAAATATGTTTTCGCACCCCTGATAATTCAGGAGCAGGCTGCTGCGGTGATAAAGGATGTCGCTCTGGTCGCCGGGCGCGTTCATGGAGCCGAAAAAGGGCAGCCATTGAAAGAGCGAGTGGTGCATGGCCTGCTTGGCGGTCAGATCCCAGTAAGGATAATCGGTCTTGTGCAGCGGCAGCGACCGGCGCATGGTCTCCAGGTCGTTGCGGCGGCCGCCGGAGGCGCAGCTGTCGATGATGATCCCGGGATTCGCGGCCAGGATGTCGTCCCAGAACTGCAGGTAGCCGGTGCAGTGATGATTTTCCCGGATGCCCTGCCGGTCGGGCAGTTCGTTTCTTTGCCAGTGCTCGAGCGGATCCATATTAAAGTCCTGGCGGTACAGGTCGATCGCCTCGCTTTTGATCAGTGAATTGACACGATCTGTGATCCAGCGGCGGGCTTCTGGGTTGCCCAGGTCGAGCAGCTTGCCGTCGAGCAGCCACTCCGGATGCTCGTCCGCGAGCTCGGTGTCCGGCGCCACCCTCTCCGGCTCAAACCAGAGCAAGGTTTTGACGCCCCGCCGGTGCATGTAATCGCTGACCGCCCGGATGCCGTTGGGAAAGCGTTTCCGGTCGGGTTTCCAGGTACCCGTGGCCGGCCAGTTCCCGGTCTTCCCCAGGTCATACCAGCCGGCATCCATCCAGAGGTAATCGAATTTGACGCCGTTGTCCAGGAAAAGATCCGCGTACTGTTTCTGGTTTTCTTCCGTCGCATTGACCATCTCCGAGAAAATGCGGCCGCTGTAATTGGAATAAAAAGGCTTGATCAATTCCCCGTTGACCCGGGGCATGTTGAATTCGATGAACCAGCGCCGCCAGAGGTTTTGCGCGCGCACTGCGTCGGTTCCGTCGTAAGGCAGGATGACAACCAGCGGCGTGCGGATCTTCTCACCCGGCAACAGCCTGGCGCGGAGTCGTTGCTGGCCGGCCGCGACATGGAGGCCGTCCTTGTGAACCGCCCCGTTCCCGAAAGCGGTAAAAGTCGTTTCCCACTGGCCCTGCCAGCTCAGGACAAAGAGGACGCCTCCCTTTTCACCCTGGATCCGGTAATACGGGAAAGCCATGTTGGTCGGCCGGCCGCCTTTGGGGCTCAGGGTCAGCGTGTCGCTTTTTGCGTTATCATAAAAAATATACTCGACAGGTTCAAAACCATTGGGTGAAAAATAATCACCCATGAAGTAATGCAATTTCATCGTCGGTTCATAACGGGGTTTGGCCTCCGGATCCGGCGGCAGAAGATCCGCGTCCACCGCCCGGACTTCGCTCAGCAGGGGCGTGTCGGCGGCGCCGGTGTTTTCAAACCACAGGGTCCACTCGAGCGCCGGATACTTGCGGTTCTGGACGGCGGTGCAATGGACCGCCAGTCCGGTTTGCGGGTCGCTCAGAGTCGTCCGGTATTGTGTATGATATTCATCGGGTTGGCCGGATGATTGCTCAAAGCGCCAGCCGGGTTCCTGACGGGCGATCCGCTTGCCGCCGTAGAGAAAAGAATAGGGCAGCTTTTCCGGATTCAAGAGATTGTTTTTAATCCAGGCGCCGGTTTTTTCCAGTTCGCCCGGCCGGACAAATTTATTTTCGGTCATCGATGATTCCCTCCGCTGATTCCGCAATTAAGTCGAACGATATTTACTCGGCGTGACGCCGCACATGCTTTTGAATATTTTGATAAAGTAGGATACATTGGTAAAACCTGACGACAGGGCGATTTCGTTCATGCTTTTATCGGGGGCGGTCATCAGCAGCAGTTTGGAGTAGTCGATGCGCTTCTGCGTGATATATTCGCTGAAACCCATTTCGGTCGCCTTTTTGAACATT
>DOFA01000013.1 GCA_003532195.1 Clostridiales bacterium | reverse complement strand
TGGATGGCCTGCAGGCCAAAGCTGATCCGGTTAAATCCCGCTTCCCGGATCCGGCGCAGCCCTGTGCGGGTGACCGTACCCGGATTGGCTTCCAGAGTATACTCGCCATCCGCGGCCAGACCAAAGCCCCGGTCCAGAGCCGCCAGAATTTCTGCCAGCTGGTCAGGCGCCAGCAGCGTTGGGGTTCCGCCGCCAATGAACACCGATTGCAGACCGCCGCCTGTGCCCGGCCCCTGTTCCTGGCACCAGCGCGCTGCCCGGCTGATTTCAAGCAGCAGCGCCCGCAGGTATTCCTGCTGCCTGGCCGGCGGCTGGCCGGTATAGGAAATAAAATCACAGTAACTGCATTTACGGACGCAGAACGGAATATGAACATAAGCGGCGCTGACTGCCGGCGTATTGGTTCTAACCGAAGGGTCAGCTGCCGCTTTCAACCGATGTATCGTCCTTGACCACTTCTTTCAGGGACATGAGCAAGCCGGACAAGTTCTGGATTTCCGAAGGAATGATGATTTTGGTCGCCTTGCCGTCAGCGACATGAGCCAGTGTTTCCAGGCTCTTAAGAGCGAGCAGGGGCGGGTCGGCGGCAACGGATTTAAGCATCAGCAAACCCTGGGCCGTAGCTTCCTGAACCTTGAGGATCGCGGCTGCCTGGCCTTCGGCTTCGCGGATGGCAGATTCCTTTTTGGCTTCCGCCCGGAGAATGGAGGCGGCTTTTTCACCCTCGGCAACCCGGATCGCCGCTTCTTTCTCACCTTCCGCGCGCAGCACATTCTCGCGCTTTTCGCGCTCGGCTTTCATCTGGTGCTCCATGGCAACCTGTATTTCCTTGGGCGGTATGATGTTCTTCAGCTCGACGCGATTGACCTTGATCCCCCAGGGGCCGGTAGCTTCATCAAGACTCAGCCGCATCCTGGCATTGATCAGGTCCCGGGAAGTCAGGGTCTGGTCCAGCTCGAGATCGCCGATGACATTGCGCAGGGTCGTGGCGGAGAGATTTTCCATGGCAATGATCGGATTCTCGATGCCATAGGTGTAAAGCCTGGAATCCGTGATCTGGTAGTACAGCACCGCATCAATCTGCAGGGTCACATTGTCTTTGGTAATCACGTCCAGGGGCTGGAAGTCGGCGACTTTTTCTTTCAGGGAAACAATCCTGGACACCCGGTCGACAAAAGGGTACTTGATATGGAGGCCCGCATGCCAGGTGGCGATATACGCCCCCAGCCGTTCGATAACGAAATCGGTCGCCTGCGGGACAATCCGGATATTGCGGACGGCAATCGCGATCAGGATTGCCGGCACGACAATGGCGGCGATCCACTTCCCCGCGGTCGAACCGCCCCCGTCCAGGGCCAGGATGGTTGAAAGGATTCCATTCACATTCATGCTATACCCTCCCGTCAGTCTGATTATGTATCAGCGCATCTCGGCGCCGGTGACACCGCTGCGGATTGCTTCGACGACAATAAAGGCGGTGTTGTTGATGCGCCTGGTCAGCTTATCGGCCACAACCTCTTCGTCCGCGGCGCCGGTGACCGCCGCCGCTTGAGTCGTGTTCAGGAGTTTCTCCAGGAATTCTGATGAGTCGAACTGAGTGCCCCTGATCTTGCCGGATGTCGGCCCAAAAGCCGGATTCAGGCTTTCCTTCATGGCTTCCAGCGTGTCTTCGTCAAAGTTGTATGACTCAAAAAAGACAATCGGCACACCCAGATCATCGAACGGAACATAGTCGGACTGGTTCAAGGACCATTCCCGGTACAGAACCGGATCAAAAAAACCTTCGAGCGTGACATCGAATGAGGCCTGGTTGGTGTAAAGCATATAGCTGTTGTTGGTATAAAGCTCGTTTTCGTAGAAGATATCGGTCGCTTCATAGAGCTTACGGCGTTTTTCATAATTCTTCTTGTAACCGGACCTGATTGAATTGCGGCCGGAATGGGCGTACACCTTGTCGCCGGCATAGATGGAATCCAGGCAGTACATGGCGTCGGTCGCGGCAATTTCCGCGTTATCCATCTGGCTGGCATAAAACCTGGCGCCGGCCTGATTGGCTGTGCCGCCGCCAAAAGCGATCAGGATCACCTCGTAACCCAAGGTTTGATTTTTCAGCTCCCGGGCGATCGTCAGCAGGGCGCCGATGCCGGAAGCATTGTCGTGGATGCCGTCATAATCGGCCAGGGTCGGTTCGGTCAGGGTTCCCGCCGCTGATGTTTCCTCTTGCGTTTCCTCACCCGTCTGCGAAGTCGCCGTGGCCTGGGCGGCCTCAATCGCCGCCGCCGCCTGTTCCGCCGTTATCTCCGTGTCATAGTGGGCGCCGACGATCACCCGTCGGTCCAGGTCCTGGATCTGGCCTTTCTCGTCTGTTTGCGTAAATCCGCGGCCAGGGATGACAACGACGATATTCCGGGACATCATGATGGTACCGGCTGTGTCCTGAAAGCTGAATTCCGTAATAATCGGCTGATAGCCAAGGGCCTTGAAGCACTGGACGATATAATCGCCGGCATCTTTTTCCTGTTCCGAGCCGGGGCTGCGGTAAGGAAACTTGTCGGCCAGTTTCTGCGCCAGATTGGAACCGTAAAATCCATAGTCGGCCGGTTTGGCCGTTTCCTCCGGAGCATCGGAACAGCCGGCCAGGGACGGCGACGCCAGCAAGAGCAGAATGAGCAGCAGCAAAGAGCCGCTTCGGCTAACCCATGAATGTTTCTGATTGGCCCGCATAGATACAATGCCTCCATGAACATTCATTTTACTTGCTGTTGGATTTTTTCGCAAGTTCACCCGCCCGCACCGGCTGTCAATTCGCCCAGCATCTCCTGGTATACAGCTTCAGCCTGCCCCGCCGTCAGTTCCTGGCAGTAAGGCTGACCCGGTTCGCGAAGGCGGACCAGGCGGACTGAAGCCCCATACTGGGCGTCGCTGCG
>DOFA01000202.1 GCA_003532195.1 Clostridiales bacterium | reverse complement strand
CTGATGTGCTGCCTGAAGTATGAGCAGGAAGCCTATGAAGACGCTCATTCCCGAATGCCCCGCCCCGGCCATATTGTGATGACGCCGGAAGGCCAGGGGGTAGTGGAAAGTATCAACTTGCTCAAAGAAACCGTGACAGTTCGCCTTGACCGCGGCGGTGAAGCTGACCAGATCACCTTGCCCAACAGTTCGATTCAGATTACCGGCGGCAAACCAACCAAGCGCTGTCCGCCGGGCGGATGCACAGCAAACCGCCAGGGCGGACCGGAACAACCTGGCGGCAGGAATGCCAGGCCCCAGCAGCGGCGGCGCAGCGATACCGCCTCGGAGAGCGAACAGCCCGGCGGCGATTAGTCTCGATAACGCTGAATCCAACCGTTGAATTGTTGGCGTTGAATTGTTGCTGAATTGTTGCTTGCTGAAAACCATACCTGGTGATAAAATGTCAAAGGATTGGAGGTGTTCAATATGGCTTATGTTATATCCGATGCATGCATTTCGTGCGGCACATGCGAGGGCGAATGCCCCTCGGGCGCTATTTCCGCCGGTGATACCCAATATGTGATCGATCCCGAATTGTGTATCGATTGCGGCGCCTGCGAGGCGGTTTGTCCGGTCCAGGCAATCTCACCCGGCTGATCGTATAGATCATCTGATTCCGGAAGGGGAAGGCTGTTCAGCTTTCCCTTTTTATTTTATCATGAGAGGGTCATAACCATATAAGGCGGTGAAAATCCAAATGCGGGCTGAAAAACACCCGACTCAAGATTTGCCGGAAGAAAAACTGGCATTCAACCTGGATGAAACGGTTGAGGATCTGCAGCGAAGCGGTATGCGCCTGTTGCAAATGAAACAGGGATTTCGCTTCGGCCAGGACTCGGTTCTGCTGGCGGCATATGCTGCTCAATTTGCAACGTCCGGCCGCAGTGCTGCCGGAATCTCGCGCAAGCCGGCGCCGTATATCGCTGATCTGGGCGCCGGCTGCGGAGCAGTCTGCATGCTGCTGGCGGCCCGCTTGCCGCAAGCGCATCTGGTCGGGCTGGAATTGGATCCGGCCAGCGCTGAGATTTTGCAGCGCAATATTCAACTCAACAAGATATCGGACCGATTGGAAGCTGTTCAAGGCGATATTCGCCGCCTGGCTGCCGGCGAAAAAATTGCCGCATCATTACAGCCGCAGATGTTCGACCTGGTGGTCAGCAATCCGCCCTATTTTCTGCCCGAACGGTCCTGGCAGGACGGTAAGCCAGCCAGGCAAGAAATGATGGTCAGCCTTTCCGATTTGATGCTGGCTGCCGCAAGGCTGCTCAAGCCCAAGGGCCGGCTGGTTCTGATTCATCAGACATCACGTCTGCCGGATGTCATCAGCCAGGCGCGCCAAATCCAGTTGGAACCGAAAACCCTTCGCCTGATTCAGTCTTTACCGGATCGGGCGCCGGCGACGTTCCTGTTTTCCGCAGTCAGTCAGGGACGTCCGGGGGGCTTTCTGGTTGAAAAACCGCTGCTGGTTTTCAGCCGCCCCGGAGTGTTGAGCCCGGAAACGGCAGCCTGGTATGGCCGGGAACCGCATTTGACTCCGGACGAGTTATACCGCGGATTGAGCCGGGCAGCCCTTGCGCCGCCTACCGGCGAAGCGTCGGGCAGAGATAACCCTGGAGGTGAGAACCATGCCTGATCCGGATTTTGGCCAGCCCAGGAAGGAAAACGCTAAACCGGCGGTCCAACCTGGCGCCTTCTATGTCGTCGGCACGCCGATCGGGAACCTTGGCGATCTGACTTCGCGCAGCGCGGCAGTTTTGGAAAGTGTTGACCTGGTTGCCGCCGAAGATACCCGGAGAACTTTGCAGCTCCTCAATCATCTTGGCCTGCACCAGCATCTGGAAAGCTATCATGCGCACAATTGGCAGGTTAAAGGACCCCAGCTGGCAGACCAGATGCTTTCCGGGCGCAGCGTCGCCCTGGTCGCCGATGCCGGCATGCCCTGCATATCCGATCCCGGCGAAGAGCTGGTCCGTCTTTGCGTTGACCGCGGCATTCCGGTTATCATTATCCCGGGTCCTTGCGCCGCGATTGCCGGATTAGCCGGATCCGGCCTGCCGACCAGCCGATTTGTTTTCGAAGGATTTTTACCGGCGGCCGGCAAAGCCAGAAAAGAACGCCTGGCTGAACTGGCCGCTGAGAAGCGCACTGTTGTCTTTTATGAAGCGCCGCACCGGATCAGAAAAACGCTGGCTGATCTCGCGTCCTCTGGCCTGGCCCAGCGTCGGCTGACCTTGGGCCGCGAGCTAACGAAACATCACGAGGAATTCATCCGCGTTACCGTCGGCGATGCCATCCAGTACTATCAGGATCTGGAGCCGCGCGGCGAATATGTCTTGATTCTGGAAGGTCAGGAAAGCTTTATTCAACGCTGCCCGGGAGACAGTCCGGCTGGCTCTGAGACGGAGGAGAAGAGCCGGGAACTGCTGCGAGCTATGCTGCGGGACGGCCTGACTGTTAAGGACGCCGTGCGCCGTTGCCAGGACGTGACAGGTCTGCGGAAGAATGATCTCTATCAGCTGGCTTTGTCGCTGCAGCCGGAGCCCAAGGTGTAAAACACCTCAGGACCGGACCGAATCGGACCGGCCCGGGACAATAGACCCGGGGCCCGGGACAATAGCTGCGGAAAGTTGGCTTGTCGTCCAGTTCCTGCTATAATGACCTGAAACGTTAATTTGCCGTAACGAGGAGGGCTATATTTCATGAAGCCGACCTATTATATTACAACCCCCATATATTATCCCAGTGGTAAACTGCATATCGGGCATTCATATACAACGGTGGCCGCGGATGCAATGGCCCGCTATAAGCGGCTCCAGGGCTATGATGTGATGTTTCTGACCGGCACCGACGAGCACGGCCAGAAAATCCAGCGCAAGGCCGAAGCCTGCGGCGTAACCCCGCAACAGTATGTCGACAATATCGTAACCGGCATCAAGGATCTTTGGCAGCTGCTGGATGTTACATATGACCGCTTCATCCGGACCACCGACGAACAGCATGAACGGGCAATCCAGTATATCTTTCAGAAACTGTATGACCGGGGCGACATATATAAGAGCGAATATGAAGGATGGTACTGCACGCCATGCGAATCTTTCTGGACCGAAACCCAGCTGGTCGGCCAGAAATGCCCGGACTGCGGCCGCCCGGTCGAGAGAACCCGCGAAGAAAGCTATTTTTTCCGGCTTTCCCGCTATCAGCAGGCCTTGATCGACCTTTTCGAGCAGAATCCGGATTTTGTCCAGCCAGCCAGCCGGGCCAATGAAATGCTGAACAATTTTCTGCGACCTGGACTGGAAGACCTTTGTGTTTCCCGAACCACTTTCAACTGGGGCGTGACCGTGCCATTCGACCGGAAACATGTGGTCTACGTCTGGATCGACGCTTTGTCCAACTATATCACCGCTCTGGGATACCCGGACCTGAACGGTGACTTTGGCCGTTATTGGCCGGCGGATGTGCACCTGGTCGGCAAGGAAATCGTCCGTTTCCATACCTTGATCTGGCCGGCGATGCTGATGGCGCTGGAACTGCCGTTGCCCAAACAGGTTTTTGGCCATGGCTGGCTGCTGTTCAAGGACGGGAAAATGTCCAAGTCCAAAGGAAATGTCATTGATCCGGTTGTCCTTTGTGAAAAATACGGCGTCGATGCCATCCGTTACTTTCTGCTGCGGGAAGTGCCCTTCGGTTCCGACGGCGTTTTTTCCAACGAGGCGCTGATCAGCCGCATCAATTCGGATCTGGCCAATGATCTGGGAAATCTGGTTAGCCGCACAGTGGCCATGATCGACAAATACTTTCCTGGCGGACTGCCGGAAGGCCGGGACCCCGAAGCGCCGGACGATGAGCTGGTCAACGCCTGCCTGGCCTTGCCCGATCAGGTGGCCGCCGCTATGGATAAGCTGCAGTTCAGCCAGGCTTTGGCGGAAATTTGGAAAGTTATCGGCCGAAGCAATAAATACATCGATGACACCGCACCCTGGATCCTGGCCCGGACACCAGAGAAATCAGGCCGTCTGGCCGCGGTCCTGTTCAATCTGGCCGAAGTGATCCGGATCACCTCCATTTTGCTGCAGCCGTTTATGCCGGGAACAGCTCCGAAAATCTGGCGGATGCTGGGCATTGACGACCCCCGCCAGCAGGAATGGCAATCCACAGCCGATTTTGGCCGGTATCGTCCGACTTCCGGCGTACGTAAAGCCGAGTCTCTTTTCCCGCGCATAGATCTGGCTAAAGAATTGGCCGCTTTGGGCGATCTGCTGGATGGCCGCAAACCTGAGTCCGAAAAACCGTCCGCCACTACCGCCACTATCGCCGCAGACGCCGCAAATGCCACATCTGCCCCGGTAGCAGATGCCCCGGCCACATCGGTCCCGACTGCTCCGGCCGCTCCAGCCGCTCCGGGAAAAGCTGTACCGGATGAGGCCCCCGGTCTGGCATTGATCGAATTTACTGATTTCCAAAAGGTCAGTCTGCGGATCGGCCAGGTCATTTCCTGTGAGCAGGTCAAAGGCTCCGATAAACTGCTTTGCTCGCAGATCGACCTGGGCGGTGAAATCCGCCAGATTGTTTCCGGCATCGCCCAGTCTTACCGGGCCGAAGAGCTGCCAGGCAAGCAGGTTGTGGTGGTGACAAACCTGAAACCGCGCAAAATCCGCGGCGTCGATTCGAACGGCATGCTGTTGTGTGCCACGACAGCCGTCGGCTATCGCCTGTTGACGGCTGACCAGCCGGTAATGCCCGGGGCAGAGGTCGGTTGAGCCATGGCTTGGTTTGATACGCACGCCCATCTGCAGGACGAAGCCTACGATGCGGACCGGCAATCGGTTTTGGAGCGCGCCGCTTTCCAGAATGTAACGCGGGTGCTTATGCCGGCCTGCACGCTGTCAGATACCAGGAAAGCCCTGGAGATTGCAAGCCGGGACAGCAGGCTTTGCTGCGCCGCCGGCTATCATCCGCATGAAGCGGCGTATTTTAACGATCAGGTATTTCATGAATTGAAGCAGCTGATCCAGCTTCATCGGCGAAGCCTGATTGTCGCCATTGGCGAGACCGGTCTGGATTATCATTATGACTATTCGCCGCGCCCGGCCCAGCAGGCTGTTTTTCGGGCCCAGATCGAATTGGCGCATGAATGCGGCCTGCCGCTGATCATTCATGAGCGGGAAGCGACCGCGGACTGCCTGCGCATCTTGCGGGAAGCGGCTGCAGATGGTTTGCTGCTGCCGCGCCCCGGGGTTTTCCATTGTTACTCCGGCAGTGCCGAAACCGCCGCGACGTTGTTGAATCTGGGCTTCTATCTTGGCGTTGACGGCCCGGTCACTTTTTCCAACGCCCGCAAATTGCCGGAAGTGATCCGCATCTGTCCGCAGGACCGGCTGCTCTTGGAAACCGACTGCCCTTACCTGACGCCGGTCCCTTACCGGGGGCAGCGCAACGAACCTGCCTATCTGCCGCTGATCGGGGCGAAGGTCGCAGCCATCTGGCAAATTTCCCCGGAAGAGACCGCCAGGCTGACCACCGCCAATGCCTGCAGACTGTTCCAACTACCGGAAAATTAAATTTTACTGGCATTTTGTAACGTATATGCTGGTTTTCGCCGCGTTTCTGAATATAATTGGATTATCGGACTTTTAATCATACAAGCAGGATCGCCGGTGTGCGGCACAAGCGAAAGGAGCGGCAAATATGAACCCAGCTGTTACATCCCGTTTACGCAGATTCAACATGATTATGGGCGCTTTTCATCTTATTCAGGGTATTGCCATGATCTTTCTGGCAACGCAGGTTATTCAGAATATAGCGCAATTCAAACCGCAGATCACCCAGTTTTATCTATCCTTCAACCAGCAGACAAAGGCACTGGAAGTTGTTTCGCGCGATCTTTTCCAGCTTCCCTTTGGCATTCTGGTGGCATCCTTTCTGTTGATATCGGCGCTGGCCCACGCCTTGATTTCGCTCCCGGCCAAGCTTAACGCAATCTATGCCGCCGACCTGGCTAAAGGGATCAACCGGTTCCGCTGGTTTGAATATGCGCTCAGCTCATCGATTATGATCGTTCTGATCGCGACATTGTTCGGCATCCAAGACATCGTCTCCCTGATCCTCATTTTTGTCGTTAACGCCGCAATGAATCTTTTTGGCCTGGTTATGGAACAGCTGAATTCGGGCAAAACCAAAGGACAAGTCAACTGGGGCCCGTTCATCTGGGGGTCGGTCGCCGGTATCGCCCCTTGGGCTGCCGTATTCATCTATATGTTCGGCAACGGCAATTTTGATCAGGTTCCCTGGTTCGTCTGGGCTATCGTGGCCACTTACTTTATCGCGTTCAACCTGTTTCCGGTTAATATGGTTTTGCAATATAAAAAGATCGGCAAGTGGCAGGATTATCTTTACGGCGAAAGAACCTACATTGTTCTGAGCCTGGTTGCTAAATCCATTCTGGCCTGGTTGGTGCTTTTCGGCGCGATGCAGCCCGCATAGGTGAATGAAATGAATATGGCGATTGATATTGGCAGCAACCGCGAAGTATTTTGGGATGATTATCTGGTCGATACGGAGCAGACCGATGTGCCGGCCGTCCAGAAAGAATTGACCCGCCGCGAGGCGGTCCTGACCCACGGCGAGGCCTGGGAAGGCGACGGTACGCTCTACCATACAGTCTTCAAGGATGATAACCTGTACCGTATGTACTATAACGGCAACTGGCGTTTTGATTATGTCACGATGCAGAAAAAGGATAACGGCTGCCACATCTGTTATGCTGAGAGCATCGACGGTCTGACCTGGACCAAACCCAAGCTTCGTCTGCATGAATTTCAAGGGTCCTTTGACAACAACATTCTGTTTGATTCATCGGTTCACTTTGACAATTTTTTCGTCTTTAAGGACACCAACCCGGACTGCCCGCCGGAAGAGCGATACAAAGGTGTGGGCAGCCCGATCTGGAAAACGGCAGGCCACGAAAAGACCCTATGGTGTTACCCCAGCCCGGACGGCATTCACTTCGCCCAGGAAACTGCCTGGCTGATGACCCGAAAGGGAGCGTTCGACACCCTGAACACTTTTGGCTGGTATCCGCAATATGGCAAATACATCGGCTATGTCCGCGGTTTTCATTCGCCTGGGACGGACCACATCGTCGGTACGGACTGGAACGCCGCCATTCGCGATATCCGCCGCATTGAGTCAGATAATTTCCGCAACTGGAGCGACCCGGTATTCCTGGATTTTGGCGACGCCGAAGACTATCCGCTGTATACCAACCAGATCATGCCCTACTACCGTGCCCCGCAAATCCAGATCGGATTCCCGACCCGCTACATGGAGCGCCGCGAATGGACGCCAAATTTTGACGAACTTTGTGGCCGTGAGCTGCGCAAAGCCCGGATCGAGGTCATGGAGCCGCGGGAAGGCCTCACGGTCAACGACTGCCTGTTCATGTTTTCGCGCGACACGGTTCACTGGACGCGCCGGGACGAGGCGTTCATCCGCACCGGCCCCGAACAGCCGCTGAACTGGATCTACGGCGATGCCTATCCGGCTTACGCGCTCTATCCCACGCCCTCGGCGATCGAGGGCGCCGACGATGAGATGACACTGCTGATCCCTGACAATCATAAGACCGGCCGCCCCAAAGTCCTGTACCGCTATACAATCCGCCAGGACGGCTTTATGAGCCGGCGGGCGACTTACAAGCCACAGCGGCTGGTTACCAAGCCGCTGATCTTCAGCGGTTCGGCATTGCGCATCAATTTCTCGACTTCGGCACGCGGCTATATCTATGTAATCATCCGCAGCTCCGACGGCCAGGAGATTCGCTCTTGCGAGACTTTCGGCGACTCCGTGAACCGCAGGGTCGGTTTTGCCGGTGATCTGGCAGCTTTTTCCGGCCAGCCGGCAACTCTGGAGTTCCTGATGTGCGACGCTGACTTATATTCGTTTAAATTTGAATAAGGGGAAATCCATGCTATTTCAATTGCCCGATTGCCGAGGATTTTCGGCGTATTGACAAGCCGAAGCCTTTCGATTATACTTGCTCTTGCGCTGGAAACGGCGCGCATCCGTTTTTCCGGGAGCTTAGCTCAGCTGGGAGAG
>DOFA01000285.1 GCA_003532195.1 Clostridiales bacterium | reverse complement strand
GCAAGGAAGGGGAGAACGCCGACCGTTTCCGCCGCAATTTCCAGGGCCGCCCGAAAATTGCCGTACCGGCCGTGCGCTGGATCTATACGACCGGGCGCGTGCTGACGATGGAATGCATCGAGGGCATGCGGATCAATCAGACGGACCAGCTGGCATCGGCCGGCATCGACCGGACTGAACTGGGTACCCGCCTGGCCCGGGATCTGTTGCGGCAGATCCTGCAGGACGGATTTTTCCATGCCGATCCGCATCCCGGCAACTTGCTGGTTCAGCCGGACGGGACGATTTATTACCTGGACCTGGGCATGGTCGGCCGTCTCAGTGAAACCTGCCAGCGGACGCTGTCCAGCCTGTTCACCGGCATGGCCCTCCAGGACAGCCACCAGGTGGCCACGGCGGTCGCCGAACTGGACCTGTCCCGGCAGATGGGCAGCATGCGCCGTTTTGAACTGGAGATCAGCCGCCTGATGGATCAATACCTCGGCCTGCCGATTTCACAGATTCAGGTCGGCAGCCTGCTGGCGCAGACTTTCCAGGTCGCTTTTCATTATCATATTCAGATTCCAGGCGAAATGACGCTGCTCGCCAAAGCCCTGATCACCTTGCAGGGCGTTGTGGAAAGCCTGGACCCGGAACTGAACCTGCTGGAGATCATGCGGCCGATGACCCGCCAGTTGCTGATCAAGTCTTTTTCACCCCAGGCGATCGGCAAGGATCTGCATCGCAGCCTGACGGATTATCATACCCTGCTGCGCCAGCTGCCGACGATCCTGCTCGAGCTGATGCAGAAGCTGCAGGACAATGATTTCAACCTGCGTTTTGAACTGAAGGATATCAGCAAGGTGCAGCGGCATTTTGACCGAATTTTCAACCGGCTGTCGATCGGCTTGATCCTGCTGGCGGTCAGCATCATCATCGCCGGCGTCATCATCGGATCCAGCCTCAACGCCGCCAGCGGGCCGGAGATGTACGAACTCAGCCTGGCGGTCCTCAGGGCCGGCCTGATCATCGCCGCGGTTATTCTCGGCGGACTGGTCATCTCCATGATCCGCTCCAAACGATTTTAATGTAGCTGCCTTAAGGCTTTCAGCCGGAAAACTGCTGCAGATATTGCCGGAGCATCTCCAGGTAATTTTCCTGGTCGAGCAAGAAACCTTCGAGATAGCCCGGCTCGTCATAAACGTGGACGGCGGTCGTGTCCGGGTGAAAGCGCAGGCGTTCCCGGACCAGCAGATCGGTTTCGTCCGCCTCAATCCGGCTGCCCTGGCGGCTGTATGATATGAAGACCGGCTGCTGGCTGCGGGTCAGGATGGTTATCAGATTGATCCGGCCGATGTTGCCTGCCGAAAGGCGGATGGCATAGGGCACCGTATATTGCAGCAGCAGTCCCAGGCCGCCCTGCTGCCGGCAAACGGCCCGGATATAGGAATCCGGGGATTCGCAGGGGGTGTCCAGCAGCAGCCCGCAAACATATGACTGGTCAAAGCCCAGCTTGCGGATCGCTTCCGGGTATTCTTCCAGAACGGCGGCCGCTTCCATTGAACCGGCGGCCGCGTCTGCAGCCAGGCCGGCCGGCGGCAGCTGGTCCAGGGCGATCAGCGACGCGGATACGCCGGTGCCAAAACCAAACAGCAGGACATCCGTCGTCACGGAGATTTTCCGGACATAGCGGATGGCTGCCAGGACGTCAGCCCATTCAGCATAGCCATATCCGGACATTTTCCCTTCCGACTGCCCGCTGTGGCGCAGGTCGAATGCCAGCACGCTGAAATGGAGGCCGGTGAGGAATTCGATCAGGCTGGCGCTGTCCAGACCGAACTGCAAGCGGTTTTCCCCCTGGTCATGGACCAGGATGATCGTGCTGACCGGTTCGCCGGCTGCCGGGAAGAACCAGCCGCTGAGCTGGGTCTGTTCATCCAGGGAGGGGAAACCGGCCAGCTGGAAATCCGGCAGGATATTGCTGCTGAAAGTTTCCAGTTCCCGGGACGGGGCCTGCATCAGGCTGCTGGCCCGGATAAAAGTCAGGATGCCGGCCGCCAGCAGGATGCCGACTATAATAAAGGATAATAAAGCTAAGCTTCGGATATGGCGGGAAGTATGGCGAACAGCCGGTACGCGGCTGATACTTGAATGCGCAGTCATGAGNNGTCATGACGGCTCCTTCGGATGGTTCGGTTCGGTTAGCCCGCGGTCGGCCCGAGCGGCTGATCAGATTGATTATAGCACGCAAAACGGCAGTTTGTGGTAGAATTGATCATACATTTGCTGTAAGGAGATTCGGATGGCGGACCTGATCCTGGGAATTGAATCGTCTTGCGACGAAACCGCGGCTGCCGTTGTGGCCGGCGGCCGGCGCATCCTGTCCAGTGTCATCGCTTCGCAGGCCGGCCGGCACAAGCAGTTCGGCGGCGTGGTGCCGGAACTGGCTTCGCGGATGCATGTGGAAGCCATATTGCCGGTGATCGACCAGGCCCTGCGTGAAGCCGGCACGTCCCTCGGCGATCTGGACGCGATCGCCGTCACTTACGGTCCGGGCCTGGTCGGCGCCCTGCTGGTCGGGCTGTCGGCGGCGAAAGGCCTGGCGCTGGTCTCCGGCAAGCCGCTGGTCGGCGTTCATCATATCGAGGGTCATATGGCGGCCAATTACCTGGCTGATCCGGAGCTGGAACCGCCTTTTCTCTGCCTGGTCGCTTCCGGCGCTCACAGCCATCTGGTTCTGGTCCGGGACTACACCCGCCGCGAGATCCTGGCGCGCACCCGCGACGACGCGGCCGGCGAGGCTTTC
>DOFA01000293.1 GCA_003532195.1 Clostridiales bacterium | reverse complement strand
AGACGTGGGCGTGGGATTCGAGGTAGACGTGGGCGTGGGATTCGAGGTAGGCGTGGGCGAGGGATTCGACGTAGGCGTGGGCGAGGGATTCGACGTAGGCGTGGGGTCGGTCGGGCTGGCCTGGCGAATGATGCTCAGGACATAATTCCGTTTGTCGCCATTTTCCGCAGTGACCACAATATTGACCGGATTGGCGCCGACCAGCAGCTCTAGGGTGCCGGTTCCGGATATCGCGGCCTTGCTGTTGACCGGAGTGGCAGCCAGCGCGACGCTGGTGACGCTGTTCTCAACGATCAGGCTGTATTCGCCGGTCGTCGCGGGATCAAAGGTCGGCGTCAGGCTGTAGCCGTCGATCGTCAGCGTTTTCAGCCAGTTGTTCGGATTGCCGTCGCTGACCGGCGCCGGGGAGGCGGTTTCCGGCATGTTGAGGTAAACCGGCAGGATAAAGACCATGGCGGCGTCCGTCATGCCCATGCTCGAGTAAGCCCTGGCCATGCTGGATGCCTCATAATAGGGGGCTTCGATATTGCCCATGTACTGGTGCCAGTAAAGCTTGCCGTCTGAGTTGTCGACATCAAATTTCTGCAGATAAAGCGTGTTCTGGCCGACCATGATGTACTTGGAGCCGATGAAATAGGCGCCGCCGACAATGGAGCGGTAGCGGTCATTCCAGGAGATCAGCTGCAGGTCGTCAGTCGCGGTCTGTTCCGCCGTCCGGTCATAGCCATATTTGGCGTAAGCCAGTCCGTTGCGGACATTGCCGAGGATCTCGGTGCTGGCGCTGGCGCCGATATTATAAAAATTATAATAGCCGTCATATTCCGTCGTGACCGGATCTGTTATGCCTGCCGCGTCATAAGCCGCCTGGAGGTCCACGGAAAAAGTGCCGCGGACCGAGGCGCTTTCGCCGCCGACTTCAATCCGCGACCGCGCGGCCAGATGATAGGGGCTGACGCCGGAGTATTCGGCGGCGGCAATGAAGGTCGCGGAGTAAAATATGGATTTCTCGGTATCGGTGACCTGATCCAGGTAAGTAAAGCTGGCATTGCCCATAAAGGTATTGCGCAGGATGATCTCCACGCCGGCTTGTGTCTGCACTTCCGGCTGATAATTCAAAGCCTCGAACTGGAAGAAGTGCGTCTCGTCCATCATGCACCGGGGATCCATATAATAAGCGATGACTTCCCGGTTGCACATGATCCAGCTGGAGCCATCATAAGCCCGCCAGGTGTCGGTCGCCCAATCGTAGGCCGCCGCGTCGGTCGATTTCCAGCCTACGTTTTTGGTTATTGGAATCAGGCTGCGGCCGGGGGCATTTTCCTGCTCAATCACGGTCGCCCAGTCCAGCCCGGTATGCAGGGCTTGGAAAGTCCAGGCGGGGTGCAGCGCATGTAGCGCTCTCAGGCCGGCCCTGTAGCTTTCCGGGAAGCCTTCGTTCTCCAGCTGGACTTCAAAATCAGGATCCGGTTCCGGCTCCGGCAAGTCCAGGGTGACAAAAGCCGCCACCAGATAACCTTCCTGGGCATACCCGGAAGTGCTGATATACGTGATGCGGTACCACTGGTCTCCATAATCGGCAGTCGGTTCGCCGGTTGTCACCGCCAGGACATTGACGATATGGCCGGTGTAGATCGTATCGATCCGCGTATAGCTGGTCCCCGGGCCAACGCGGACATTGGCCGCGCTGACTGTGATCTTGCCGGTGCGGTTGACCGGAGTTTCTTCAGCATAGACCGGCGTGCCGCGAGCGGCAAAAGGTCCGATTTGCGCGATCACCAATACCAGGACCAGGATAAAAACCAGGTTTCTGATCCTGCCGCCCGATCTGGACATCCTCTTGAACCGGATCCGGCAATTCGCCGCCGAAGCGTGTTCTGGCACGAGCATCCTCCCCAAAGCGAAAAATTACAGGCTTATTTTAGCACAGATCTGCAACGAACTGGTTACAAGCGCTTTATATTAACGTGATATTACTTCGGCGGCAACAAGGTTGGCTCGTTCGGAAGATCCGGAAAAGCCGGTATCTGGAAGATAAAAGCTTCGTCAAGAATACCCAGTCCGGCATACCCCTGGCGGGTTGTGCGGGCTTCTGACCAGGCCATCTGGATGTTCTGGGCGTATTGATGCGTGAAATAGCCGCCGTCGCTGGCCAAGTCGAATTTTTGCAAATACAAGGTGTTTTGCCCGACCTGGACATAGCGCCGGGCGATCCAGATCGCGCCGCCGGTGATCGCCCGCTCCGGCGTCAGCCAGGGCAGCAGCCAAATCTCTTCCGCCTCGGTGATCTCTTTCATCTCCGGCTCGCTGCCGTACAGGGCATACAGGGCGCCGTTGATCAAGGCGCCGTTCTCGACATCCGGATTGGGTTTGGACCCGATGTTATAAAAATTGTAGACCCCCTCATATCCGGTCAGCTGGCCGTGCGCCAGCGGCGACCTGCCATCGCGGCCCATCTCCTGGATGATCTTGGCTGCCAGGTAATAAGGGCTGATGCCGGCCGTCTGCCCTGCCTCGGCGAGCATGGCGGCATAATCGATGTTTTTCCCGTTCCCCGCAGCCATAAAAGAATCCTCGATAATCGCCGAGATCCCCTCCAGGGTATGTGTCCTGGCATTATAGCCAAGATCCTCAAATTGGAAAATGTCCACGTCATTGAGGAAGTTCCGCGGATCAGCAAAGTACTCAATCACATCGGTCCGGGCTGCTTTCCAGGAAGTTCCGTCGTACACCGGGCTGTCCGGTTCAACCCAGCCGGGACTGTAAGCTGAATCGACCAGGCTGAAATCCTTCATATCCTGTGCGGCGATAAATTCAGCCCAGGAAACCTCAGGCGTCACAGCCTGAAATTGCCAGTCCGGATGCTGTACATGCAGCAGCCAAAGCGGTGAACGGTAGGGTTGCGGAAAGGGGTCCAGAATCTGTTCATAGCCGGCTGCATGCGGCGGGCGAAGGATATTGACCTCATAGACTCGCTCGCTGCCGTCAAATCGCGTGACCGTCAGCAGCAGCCGGTTGACCGACGGTGAAAGCGGAACCGGCTGCCCGGCCGTCAGAATCTGCGTCTTGTCCTGTCCGGACAGCACGCTGATCTCCAGACTGGCGGCACTGCCTTCCATCGTCCCGGCCGTCAGCTGCAGCCGGGCCGTATCGGCGGCGACATAGAGGCCGTAAAGGACATCCTCCGGATCAAAAGCCTGGGCAATGGCAGCCGTACGGCCGTCCGGCAAGATCAGCTCCAAACTGGACAAACGGGCCGTGGGATCCTGCAGCTCAAAGTCTGCAGCCGGCTGCCAGCTTTTCTGGCCGGATTCGTTCTGGATCAGCACTTCATCGCCGTCCGCAGCCAGAACGCTCAGCAGCCGTTCCGGTTCATCCGGCGGACTGGCAATCGCATACGCCGCCGCCAGCGTATAGGCTGCAGTCTGCTGGTCCGCCGGTTTGCCGGCTGCGGCGACTTTGACATAACAGCTGTCGCCTTCAGTCAGGCTGCGTAAAGCCGCCAGCTGCCCGGCCGCGCTTTGAGTTTCAGCCAGCCGGTTGCCGTAAAGGTCCAGCATCAGAAGATCGAGGGATTGGCCGGCCGGCAGAATCGTCAGCAGCGCCTGGCTATCCTGAACCGGCAGCAGATACCAGGCGGTTTTGCCCCAGTCCTGGACAGCCGTTAAGATCTCGCCGGTTTGCAGGATTGTGACCCTGGGAACGGTGTATTCGTCCAGATCCAGCCACCGGCCGCGGCCGTCGCCAGTCAGGACCAGCAAGGCCAGGCTGTGGCGGCCGGGCTGTTCCCGCCGGGTGTCCCATTCGATCGTACTGGTATTCATCAGGGTCGGATCTTCAGCCTCCGCGCCCCTGACGGAACGCATCTGGCCGTCGACAAAGAGTTTAAAACAAACATCCGGACCGGTCAGACGGGTTTCGACCGTGATCGGCATCAGGCCGGTTATTTCCGAACCGTCCGCCGGACGACCGTCAGCCAGGGCTAGTGTCCGCAGCCGGGTGGCATTTGCCGGCAGCGGCAGGCTCGCGGAATATCCATGCCTCTGCAGCAAGTCGTTCAGTCCGGCCAGGCGGCTGCCGGACATGAGCAAGGCATTTGCCGCAGATGCCAATTCGGATTCTTCCGGAGCCGCGCCGGTAAGCACCTGCCAGACATCTGCCAGGAAAGCTTCGTCCGTCGGGTCCCGGGCGAGATAGTCCGGCGATACAAAAAGCCGCAGCAGGTAGTCCGCCAGGCTGGCTTCACCGGCTGCCAGCCGGCCGCTCCAGACTGCCGCGGTTTCCTCGAGCCCGATCAGCACGCTGCCCCGCCGGACAATGGCTTCGGCGCTTGTCTCATTCAGTCCGGCAGTAACCTGGACGCGGCTTTGCCGGATCCAGGCATATCCGGCGGCCAGGCAGACGATCAGAAACAACAGGCAGGCCAGGCCCGCAATCTCGCCGGTAATGTTAATCCAGCTGAGCCGGCGCCTCGCGGGGCGGTTTGCCAGATCGGTCATTGCAGCTCGTCCAGGGACAGTCTGAAGGACGGCAGGAAATGATCCACGAAATGCCGGACTTCCGGCAGATCTGCGGCAATCTCCTCCAGGCTGGCCCGGGTTGCCCGGGCGGCTTGCCTGAACTCGGAGTTGCCGGACTTCTCTTCGTCCAGGCACTTGATGCAGGCGCTGATCCGGTCAGCAGCCTTAACGAGGCGCATGGCTTCCTTCACAGCCGGATCCTGCAGGTCCGGTTCCAGCAGCGGCCGCCAGGCCGGAGCCAGATCGTCCGGAAGCATCGACAGCAGTTTGGCGGTGGCGACGGACTCGACGGCCTTGTAGGAATCACGGATTGCGGGATTGAAATACTTGACCGGCGTTGGCAGATCTCCGGTCAGGATCTCCCCGGCATCATGGTAAATGGCCAGGAGGGCAACCAGTCCTTCGTCCACGGCAATTCGGCCCGGCGCATAGTATTGATTGCGCAAAACTGCCAGGGCATGGGCAATAATGGCGACTTGCAGGGAATGCTCCTGGATGTTTTCCGGATCCGTATTGCGCATCAGCCCCCAGCGGTTGATATAGCGCATCCGGTGCATCATGGCGAAAAAATTCTGGCTCATGCGGTCATCCTTTCCGGTTCAGGACTAGAACCAATAGATATCTTCAAAGCATTTGGTGGCGAACGAATCGGTCATGCCGGCTATATAATCGACGATTTTCTGCAATCCGGGCAGGTCTTCCGGATAAGCGCGTTCCTGAATGTACTGGCGGAAACCCCGGTATACCCGGTTATCGCTGGCGCCCAGCTTTTCCGGATCGGACAAGGCCAGGCGCAGCGCGTCAAAAAGCCCTTCGATGACGTTGTTGACCATCTTTTCATAACGGCGGATCTTGTCGGACTTATAAATCCGGTCCACATTCTCGCGCAGGAGCTCTTCCATGCTTTCGCCGCGTTCCGGACTCAGGATGATGGCGTCCTTGCCGTAACTGTGTTCGATAATATCGGTAACCAGCGTGTTGATGATCTCCCCGTTGGTCCGTCCCAGAGCGGACTGGATGGCTGCCGGCAGGTCGTCATACTCCATGATTCCAGCCCGGGCAGCATCCTCGATATCGCGCCCGGCATAGGCAATCTTGTCGGCCAGACGGACGACACAGCCCTCCAGGGTCGCCGGAAAACCATGCCGGCCGGCGCTGGCGGCAAGGTCTTCCGGTTTCTTGTGCCGGTCGGGCACGAGCAAGGTCTCGCTGTAACTTTCGCCGCAATGACAGGCAATTCCGTCGCGGACTTCGAAGGTCAGGTTCAATCCCGCGCTGTGGCGCGGCCGGACAGACAGCAGGTCAACGACGCGCAGGCTGTGCAGTTCGTGCTGAAACCCCATATCCGGCGCTATTTTCTTCAGGCAGCGGTCGAGCGTCCTTTCGCCATTGTGGCCGAACGGAGAATGCCCGATATCGTGCCCCAGGGCTATGGCCTGGATCAGGTCGGCGTTCAGGTTCAGGGCCCGGCCGATCGTGTTGGCTATATAATTCACATAGATGACATGTTCCATCCGGGTGCAGATATGATCGTTCTGCGGGTTAAAGAAAACTTGGGTTTTATGGCGCAGCCGCCGGAAATCCATGGAAAAAATGATCCGCCCGGTGTCGCGCTCATAATCCGTGCGCACCGTGCAGGTTTCTTCCGGGCGCTGCCGGCCCAGGCTGCAGGCACTGCGGGCAGCGTAAGGGCTGAGCTGCTTTTCCTGTTCTTCTTTGAGGATGCGGGGCTGGATCACCGATTCGGACATTTCATCAACCTCCTGTCCAAAAGAAGCCGCCTGTTCGCTGTCAAGCCTGGAGCAGCCGGCCGATCCGGGTCCGGTACACTTCGATCGCGCCGGCCGGGCAGGTTTCCTGACAGCAAAAGCAGCGGATGCAGTTTTGGTAATCAAACTGCGGCCTGGTTATTTGCTCTTGCATCCGGATCGCCCCGGG
>DOFA01000139.1 GCA_003532195.1 Clostridiales bacterium | reverse complement strand
ACTGTAAAAGTCAGGTTATACCATAGGTCCGCCGCGTAAGGCATCCACCCGCAGTCGGAAAAACGGACTTCGGGAATGGTGCGGACTTCGGAATGGTGCGGACTTCGGGAATAGCGCTCCTGGTTGCCGGAGAATAAAAAGGCTGTCTTCGCAGACAGCCTCTTAGTGAATCAAATTTTCTCCGGTTCGGCCGGGTGTGGCGTCAGCGGGCGCTGGCAGCCTGTCGGACGTAATCCATGCCTTGATTGACGATGCTGCCCTCGACCAGCGTGGTGTTACGCGGAGCAACGACGAAAATGACGGATGACACCGGCATGACTTTCCCATCCAGGGCATAAGCAGCGCCGGTGATAAAATCGATCACGCGCTGCGCGACTTTGGCATCGACTTTCTCAATGTTGCAGATCACCGTCTTGCCAGCACGGATATGATCGCAAGTCTGCTGCGCGGCTTCAATATCCGACGGCTGCATGATGACGACCTGCTGCTGGCCATTCGTTTTGATGTCGACCACTTTTCCCTGCTGGCGGCGGAATGGTCCCGGACGGGGTTCGTCGGCGATGACCGCAGTTTCCTGCTCTTCATATTCTGACTGGTCAAATTCCTCATCATAGTCGACTTCGTCGCGGAAATTGCCCAAACGATTGAATAAGCGGTTTAAAATATCAGCCATTTTACTTTCCCTCCAGAATCATGCCGGTCTGTCGTCATGACATTGATACAGCCATGCACTTATTATAGGGAGGGAAATTATGGGATGCAATGACTCAGGGAAAGAGTAAATTCGATGTAATTGCGTTGAAATAAAAAACCGGCCGATGTCTCAGGGGTGTTACAGCCGGGGGCCGAAAATGGCGGTTCCGATCCGGACATGAGTGGCGCCGCAGGCAATTGCCTGGCGGAAATCGTGGCTCATGCCCATGGACAGGATGTTGAAAACGTCCGGATCTTGTTCGCCGGCCAATCGGTCGAACAACTGATGCGCAGCTGCAAACACCGGCCGCGTATCGTCCGGATTGTCAAATAAGGGGGCCATGGTCATCAGGCCGCGCAATCTCAAGCCTTTCAGCGGCCGCGCAGCCGCGGCGGCCGGAGCCAGCTCTTCCGGCGCAAAACCATGCTTGGTGGTCTCGCCGGAAGCATTGACCTGCAGCAGAACATCACTGACCAGGCCGCGTTCCAGGCTGCGCCGGTCGATCTCCTGCAGCAGCGGCCAGGAGTCGGCAGAATGAATCAGGTGCGTCAGTCCGATGATCTGGCGGACTTTGTTCTTCTGCAGGGTGCCGATCAGATGCCAGCGCGGCGACACACCGGCGGCAGACAGATCGTTGATTTTACCCAGCATTTCCTGAACCCGGTTCTCCCCAAGGTCGTGAAGTCCCGAACGGGAAGCTGCCAGTGCGGCGGCGGCAGGAAAAAACTTGCTGACGCCGATCAGTGTGATTTCTTCAGGCCGGCGCCCGGAAGCGCAGGCAGCCGCGGCGATCTGCTGCCGGACGGCATTCAACCGGGTGGCCAGGGCGGCAGCCGTTTCCGGAGCCAGCCAGTCCTGGGGAGTTGCTGTTAGTTCAGTTGCCAATCAGCTCACCTGCCTCGATCGATTCCGGATTGACAACCAGGACCGAGGATACGGCCGGCTGGTATTTTTCCGATGGAATCGCCTTAATGATCGCATATTCCCGATCCTGGTCGATGACTTTGACCTGACAGAATCGCGTCTTCCCCTCGATGACAAGCATCAGGCCGGCCTGCTTTGTCGCGGCGTCGTATTCAATCAGTGAAGCTGTAGGCACCTTCAGTCCTTTGGTCGTAGCGACGGTCAACTCGGCGATAACCGTGCGCCGATCGGACAGCCGCTCGACTTGCCGGTCTGTCCGGACAACCACCAGGGCGTCCGATCCGGCCGTCTCGGACCGCAGCACCCGGCAATTGCTGATCACCAGGCCGTCGGCGGGAACTGCCACACTGATGGTGTCGTTTACTTTGTAAAGGGATGCGGAAGTATCTGGCAGCAGGAAGACGAGGCACTGATTCAGCCCCGACAAAATGCGGATCACCGGCTGATCCTGGGTGACGGTGCGGATATCGCCGACCGGCGGCGCCTGGTACTCGATGTAGCTCCGGTATTCATCAGCAGTCAGCGTATGGCAGCGATCGAGGCTGAGGATGCTTTCCAGTCCGTCCAGCTTGAAGGAAATAATGCCGGACTGCGTGCTCTTTAAGGTACCGACGCTGAGCCCGAGGGCGTCTTCGAGACTTTTCCGGGTCATCTCCAGGGCATCGAAGCGGGAATCGTTGAAATCGATGGTCGCCAGTTTCTCGCTCCGCTGTTCCAGGACGACCGATATCGACGCGGCATAGATGCTCAGATTAGCCAGCGTACCCCGGGAAATGTCCGCACGCACCAGATTGACTATCGTTTCCAGAGACCCGGCGCTTTCGTCAAAAATCGCCTGGGCGCCTGCCCCTTTGCCCTTGTTCATCAGCTCGATCTGCAAATCGACGATATCTTTCTCGCATTTTTGCAGTTCCCTGAGCTGATCCTCTTTATCCGCCGGTATGATCAGGGCTAGTTTTTCTCCCTTGGCCGCCCGGCTGCCTTCAGTCGCCATAGGCTTGAGCAGGCCGGATGCGGGTGCGCTGAGCGTCAGCTCATCCCTGAGGATCAGGCCTTTGCTTTGGACGGTGTGAACCAGTTCGCCTTCCTGGATGAACATGAAGCGGGGATTCGGTTTGGCCTGCCTCATAATGGATATGATCAGGATGATGGTCACGAACATGGTCGCCATGACAAAAAAAGCGAGGAAGAACGCCCGGTTGCGCGCTTTGCGCCGCTCGATCCGGGCCAGCCGCTCGAGCGACTTCGCCTGCCGGCTGGCGTTGCTGTCCGGGGATGCATGCGGCGTAGGCTGCCGGTTCGGGTTCATCTGCCGATCCCCCCCATTTTCTCCATGGCCAGCATGCAGGCCAGACGAAGGTTCTCCAGGCACAGTCCGCTTTGCAGATAAGCTGTAAAGGGGGCGCGCAGCGGTCCGTCAACGGACAGCTCAAGCGATGCTCCCTGGACAAAGGTTCCGGCAGCCATGATCACCGGGCTGTCATATCCGGGCATTTCCCAGGGTTCCGGCCGGACGAAGCTGTCAACCGGCGAAGCAGCCTGGATCGCCTGGCAGAAAGCGACCAGGCGGCCGGCTGTTTCCAGCTCGACGGTCTGGACATTGTCCCCCCGCTGCTCCAGGGTCGCGGGCAGTGTTTGATATCCGGCGAGACAAAAGAACGCCGCGGCATAGACAGCGCCGCGCAGGCTTTCGGCCACAAAATGCGGCGCCAGGTACAAGCCCTGGGCGATCAGCCGGCCGCAACCCAGCGTCGGCCCCATATGGCTGCCCAAGCCGGGAGCGGTCAGGCGGGCGGCAACCCGCTCGACCAGATCCTGGCGTCCGGCAACATATCCGCCGGAGGGGCAGAGACCGCCGCCGGGATTCTTGATCAAAGAGCCGGCGCACAGGTCAGCGCCTGCCATGCAGGGCTCCTGGGTTTCAACGAACTCGCCGTAGCAATTGTCAACTAATATTGCTGCCGGACTGCCGGCAGAGCGCACAGCGGCGCTGACAGCCGCCAGATCGCTGGCCAGGAGGGCCGGGCGCCGGGCGTAGCCGCGGGATTTCTGGAGGAAAACCACTTTGGTCCTGGGGTTCAAGGCAGCTGTTATCGCCTGCAGATCCGGTTTGCCGGCAGCATTCAGCTCAACCTGCCGGTACGATATGCCAAAGTCCCTTAACGATCCCTGGTCGGCAGCCGGCGGCGCCGCGGCTGTTGAAGCTGCGGCAGCGGGAATGCCGATCGTTTCCAGCAAAGTGTCATAGGGCGCGCCGGTCACTGCCAGCAACTCGTCGCCCGGGCGCAGCAGGCCAAACAGGCACAGTGCGAGGGCCTGGGTGCCAGAACTGATCTGAATGCGCACCAGAGCCGATTCAGCTCCGAAGGCCAGCGCGTAAGCTTTTTCAATCTGCTCGCGGCCGGCGTCGCTGTAACCGTAGCCGGTGCTGCCGCCAAACTGGCTCTCCGCCAGGCGCGCCTGCTGCAGAGCCGCCAGAACGCGCAACTGGTTGGTTTCCCGGATTTGGCCGATCACAGCAAAAGCAGGCCCGGCATCGATCAAGGCCTGCTCAGATAATTCATAGACCGGCCGGGAAATCCCGAATGGCTGAAAATCGGCAAAACTCAAGTCCCGTAGACCTCCTTGCTGCTCAGGACCCTGATGCCGGATTGTTCGAGTTTTTCCAGAGCCGTCTGGGGGTCTTCGACCCGGATCACCACGATGGCGTCCGATGAAGCACGGCCGACATAGGCATAAAGATAATCGACGGATATCGCGTGGGCGCTGAGGATTTCCAAAGCATGATCCAGAGTGCCGGGCTGGTCGGGAATGGCCACGGCAATGACGCTGGTTGAGCTGACGGTGAATCCATTCTCGGCCAGGGCAGCCTGGGCGGCTTCCGGCTGATCGACGATCATGCGCAGGATGCCGTATTCGGTTGTATCGGCGATATAGAGGGCTCGGATGTCGATCGCGTTGTTACGCAGCGTTTTGGTCACTTCTGCCAGGCGGCCGGACTTATTTTCAAGGAACACGGAAATCTGTTTGACGAGCATGGTTTGCACCTCCCTGACTGATCCGGTGATAAGGTCCGGTCCCGGACTGGCCGGGATCATTCCCTTTTTGTTTCCATTATAGCAGATCCGGCACGGAATGCGGCATGGTTGACCGCCCGGAATTTTTCCGCGAACGATTCATCAATCGCCTGCTCGAATTCTGTTTCCGGTATATCCAGGAATTGGGACAGGGCGCCCAGCATCACCAGGTTAACCGCCCGGACGCTGCCCGCCTGCCTGGCCAGCCCGAGGGCGTCGAAGGCCCGGACCTGGGCCTTTTTGCCGGCTTTGGCTTCCAGCTCGGCGGCGATCTGATCCGGATAGGATGCCTGCCCCATGGCGACCGGCAGCGGGATTGTCCGCGCGGTGTTGACCAGCAGGATGCCGCCGGAACGAAGCAAAGAGGCCCAGCGCAAAGCTTCCAGTTCTTCAAAGGCCAGGATGAAATCGGCTGTCCCGGTTTCCACGACCGGTGAAAAGACCTGGCGGCCGATTCGGACATAGGTGACTACACTGCCGCCGCGCTGGGACATGCCATGGACTTCCGAGACCTTGACATCAAGGCCGAGCCGGCTGGCCAGCTTGCCAAGAAGCTTGCCGGCCACCAGTGTCCCCTGGCCGCCGACTCCGGCTAAAACAATATTCAAATTAATTGGTTTCATTCCCGGGGGCATCAGGCTTCACCGCCTTTCCGCAATGCGCCGAACCGGCAGATCCGGATACAGAGGCCGCAGCCCGTGCAGGCCGCCGGATCAATGACCGGCCCTCCGTCGGGTCCGGCGGTCAGCGCCGGGCACATCACCCGGATGCAGGCCTTACACTTTCGGCACAGGTCCCGGTCCACCCGCACCACCTGATCCGCCCGGCCGCGGCCAGCGGGAATCAGCGCGCAGGGGCGGCGGGCAATGATGACCGATACGCCCGGCCGGGCGACCTCCTCGGACACGACTTTCTGGATCTCCCAGGTGTCTGCCGGATCGGCCACGCGTACCGAAGCGGCGCCAAGGCAGCTGCAAAGCGCTTCCAGATCGACAGCCGGAGCCGGCTGCAGACGGATGCTCAGTCCGGTGGAAGGATTTTGCTGATGGCCGGTCATCCCGGTGATCGAATTGTCCAGGATAATGACTGTGCTGTTGCTTTGGTTATATATGCTGTTGATCAGGCTGGTTATTCCGGAATGAAGAAAGGTCGAGTCGCCGATCACGGCGACAGTACATCCGGACATTGTGCCGTCGGTGGCCTTGTCCATGCCGTGGGCCATGCCGATCGACGCGCCCATGCAGACGCAGGTGTCCATGGCATTGGTCGGATTGAGCGCACCCAGGGTATAGCAGCCGATATCGCCGGAAACAACCAGTTTCAGCCGGTTCAAGGCCAGGAAAAGACCCTTGTGCGGGCAGCCGGCGCACATGACCGGAGGCCGGCCGGGCGCCACAGTCAGACTCGGCGCCGGCAGCGCCGGTTCCGGTTCGGGAGAGGCTCCGAGAGCCCGGCGGATCATGACGGCGGAATATTCGCCCAGTGGACTGAACAAAGCTTTACCTTCGCAGGGGATACCGGCAGATCGAATTTCGGTCTCGAGAAAGGGATCCAGTTCCTCGATGACCACCAACCGCCGCACCGAAGACGCGAATTCGCGGATCAGATCCAGCGGCAGCGGCCAGATCAGCCCTAGTTTTAAGACCGAGGCATCCGGCAAAGCTTCGCGGACATATTGATAGCTGATGCCGCTGGTTATAATCCCCAGGTCGGCTGATCGTCTGATCACCTGATGGCGGCTGATATCCGCCTGACCTGAGGAATCGGCCGCCAGACGGTTCTGCCGTGCTTCAACCAGCTTGTGCCGGGCAATGGCCATGCCCGGCATCATGACATATTTGGCCACGTTTTTCTGATAAGGCCGCGTCAGCTGTTCCAGCGGTTCCGCCGTTTCAACCGGCGACCGGGAATGGGCAATTCGCGTGGTCAGCCGGACCATGACCGGCGTGTCATACT
>DOFA01000286.1 GCA_003532195.1 Clostridiales bacterium | reverse complement strand
CATTCCAGCAGCTGCCGCAGCCAGGTCAGTTTGCCCTCGAAGCTCTCATTGCGGCTGCCGGGCTGCACGTTTTCCTTATAGCGCCAATGCGCGGCAATGCCGTATTCCGCAGTACGGTGCATGGCGAACGTGCGGATCTGGACTTCAAAGGGTATCCCTTTCGGGCCGATCACGGTGGTATGCAGGGACTGGTACATATTGGGCTTGGGCATGGCAATATAGTCCTTGAACCGTCCTGGCATCGGTTTGTATAATTCATGAACCAGGCCGAGAACAGCATAGCAATCGGCGACTGTGCCGACAATGATCCGGGTGGCGAAAAGGTCGTAGATCTGGTCCAGTCCCTTGTCCTGGGTTTTCATCTAGCGATAGATGCTGTAGAAATGCTTGGGGCGGCCCTCGATTTCCGCATGGATGCCCATCTCATGGATTTTTTCCTGCAGCTGCACGACGATCTCTTCCAGGTATTTCTCGCGTTCGGATCTTTTCTGGGAGATGGAGCCCACGAGTTCATAGTAGGCGTCGCGGTCAATATAGCGCAAGCAAAGGTCTTCCAGTTCCCATTTGATCTTGTAAATGCCGAGACGGTGCGCCAGCGGCGCATAGATGTCCAGGGTTTCCCGGGCTTTCTCCTGTTGCTTCTCCGGGGTCATGTGGCGGATGGTCCGCATGTTGTGCAGCCGGTCGGCGAGCTTGATCAGGACCACCCGGATGTCTTTGGCCATGGCCAGGAACATCTTGCGAAAATTCTCGGCCTGGATCTCTTCTTTAGATGAATAGGGAATCCGGCTCAGTTTGGTGACTCCGTCGACCAAGCTGGCGATATTTTCACCAAAAGCGGCCTGGATGTCTTCAATGGTCTTGCCGGTGTCTTCGACCGTATCATGCAGCATGGCGGCAGTCAGGGTATCGCTGTCGACTTCAAGTTCAGTCAGGATCTCCGCCACCGCCAGGGGGTGGATGATGTAGGGTTCCCCGGTCGCCCGCCGCTGGGCGGCATGGGCTGTCAGGGCATATTCATAAGCCCGGATGATTTTTTCCGGGTTGTCATCTCCGGAATAAGCCTTGTAGCGCTGGACTATCGTATTCATGATCGGATTGACCGGCAGAGGTTCCGGAGCCGGAACAGCCGGCGCGGCAGTTTTGCCGGCTGGATTGCCCGGCGGCGGGTCCGGGTGGCGAGAGTCGGCAGCGTTCATAGGTTTCCCCCCTCGGCTTGCAGGCGCCGGTATGTCGGCGAGTCTTCGAGGCGAACGCGTTCAGCGGCCGGCAGCAACAGCAGGCGGATCCGATCAGCGCCGATCGGCTGCATGCTGATCAGGCTGGTTTCCTGAAAAACGCTCAGGATCCGAATCAGGCGGAAAGGATTGAGATCGGTCCGGTAACTGCGGGCAATCTGCCGGGTCAGTACGGACAAGTCCAGTAAAACCGGCTTTCCGGCATAACGCGAGCGGATGAACTGATAGACCGTCTTATACTCCTCGCGGCTGGGCTGAAAAGCCTGCAGAGGCAGTCCGTATTGGCGCATCAGCAGCTTCAGGCCGGTATTTTTCCGGAACAAGTCGTCGGCAATCCAGGGGCAATCCAGAAATTCGTTATCCGTCTTGCAATGAGCCAGGTCGCGGATATTCATCTGCACTTTTTCCTGGCCCATCCATGTGTTGATCTCCAGGGAAAACAAAACGTCAATCCAATCGCCGGCTGCGAACAGGTCATCCGCTTCACCCAGGCCGAAAGCGATTCCGTCAAGGCGATCGCCTGACGGACCTGCCAGCTGCAGTTTCAGGTGGCGCCCGCCGCCGGCGAGTTGTATGCTGTCCAGTTTTACATGCCGGCAGATCAGTGTCGGCTGCGGATTGTCTTCGCCAAAGGGCGCCATCTGCTGCAAAGCCAGGGCATTAGCCAAAGTCAGGTCCTCCGGTCCGGTCTCGAGGTCGGCGGCCAGAATAGCATTCAGTCGGTTGGGTTCCAGGTGCTGCCGGGCATATTCGTTGGCCGCCTGGCGGAATCCATCCAACCGGTCGGCCAGCACCGTCAGTCCGGCAGCTTTGCGATGGCCGCCGAACCGGCTGGTCCAGGCGCCGGCGCTGCTGATCGCGGCCAGGATGTCAAAATCGCCCCAGGAACGGCAGGAGCCCCGATAAATGCCGTTGTCGCCGGTCAGGACAATCACCGGCCGGCAATACTGCTCCGCCAGACGGGAGGCGACGATCCCTATAACGCCCTGATGCCAGCCTTCCCGAGCGACGATGATTAAATCCCGGCTGGCAAAGTCGAAGTTTTTTTCAATATCCTGCATGGCTTCGCTGCTGATCGCCGTTTCCAGTTCCTGCCGCTGCCGGTTTAATTCGACCAAATCCCGGGCATGCTGGGCGGCGATGCCCGGATCATCGGTCAGCAGCAGCTCCAGAGCGGCCGTCGCCTGCCCCAGGCGTCCGGCGGCATTCAGGCGTGGCGCCAGCACATAGCCCAGAGTCTGGGCGGTGACCGGTTTGGATGTCATGCCGACCGCATCAAGCAGCGCCGCCAGTCCGCAATGGCGGGGGCGCGTCAAATGGTCCAGTCCGGCCCGGGTAATCACCCTGTTTTCATCCAGCAGCGGCACAACGTCCGCGACCGTGCCCAGAGCTGCCAGTTCCAGATCGGCCAGCCAAAGGTCGTCACGGCCGAGAATCCGGCACAAAGCCTGGATCAATTTGAAAACGACGCCGACGCCGGCCAGTTCCCGGAAAGGATAGCGGCTGTCCGCCCGTTTGGGGTTGACAATAGCCGCCGCCTCAGGCAGGGTGGCCGGACATTCATGATGATCGGTGATGATGACCGAAATGCCGGATTGGCTCAGCTGAGCCACCTCTTCCGAACTGGCGCTGCCGCAATCCGCCGTGATCAGCAGACTGCCGCCGGCTTCGCGGATCTTCCCGGCGCAGGCTGCATTCAGCCCGTAACCTTCGGTCAGTCGGTCGGGAATAAAAGTCAGGCAGGATGCGCCCAGGCGCCGGAAAAAGCGGGCCAGCAAGGCGGTTGCCGTCAGTCCGTCGACATCATAATCGCCATGGATCGCAATCAATTGCTTACCTGTCAGCGCTTTGATGATCAGATCGCAAGCCTTTTCCATATCCGGCAGAAGGAACGGGTCACGCAGGCTGCTCAGGTCCGGTTTCAGAAAAGAAGCCTGGCTTTGCGGATCGGTCAGTCCGCGGCCGGCGAGGATCCGCGCTAGCAGCGTTCCGGTCCGGGGAACATTGGGATTCAGGCGCCATTCTTTGCGCATCAGCATCGGACAATGACCCCCTTCCCCATTATCGAAAAGAAGAGCCCGATATCTCGCAGCAGACATCGAGCTCCCCATCTGGCATTCTCTGATTGATCGCGGTTTCTCAGCTTAACAGGCGTCTGACAACCTGGTTGACCAGTTTGCCATCGGCGCGGCCTTTGATCTCCGGCATCAGGACTTTCATGACCTGACCCATGTCGCGGGCCGACTGAGCCCCGGACTGGCTGATTGCCTGACGGACCAAGCTTTCAATCTCATTCTCGGACAGCTGCCTCGGCAGATATTCCTCGATGATGGCCATCTCCGCACGGTTTTTCTCAATGATGTCGGTGCGGCTGCTGCCTGCAAGTTCCTGAAGAGTCTCCGACCGCTTCTTGTATTCCCGGGACAGAATCTCCGCAATCGCTGCGTCATCGAGACTTTGCCGGGTATCCACTTCGACTTGGAGAACGGCGGCTCTCATAATCTGGAGCATGTCTTTGCGAAGTGTGTCCTTATTGCGCATCGCCGCTTTCAGATCATCCAACAGGCGTTCTTTCATGTTCATGGATTAACGCTTCCTTTTCCTGGCTGCCTCAGATTTCTTTTTCCGTTTGACACTCGGCTTCTCGTAGTGCTCACGCTTGCGGACTTCCGCAAGAACGCCGGATCGGGCGCAAGAACGTTTGAATCGTCTTAATGCACTGTCAAGGGACTCGTTTTCTTTAATTCTGACTTCTGACATCTCTTTTCCCTCCCCTCACGGCGATAAATGCGGCATTCTGCCGTTGAAAACAGCTGGCCGGGCCAGCCGATATCATGCCATATTATACAGGTAACTTCATGCCGACGTCAACTGCGGAACCGGATGAAATCGAATAAGATCGTATAAAAGCGGCCGGCCGCCGGCAGGTTCGCCCTTAAAGCAGTTTTTCGCCCAGAGTCCGGCCGCCGATCAGGTGAAAATGAACATGGCGGATGGTCTGCCCGCCGTCCTCGCCGCAATTGACAATCAGGCGAAATCCGCTCCGGGCTACCCCGGCTGCTTCAGCCACCCGAGGCACGGCCTGCAGAACCGCCGCCATGATCGCGGCGCCCTCTGGATCGGCGGCCAGTTCAAGCAAATCGCCGGCGTGATGGCGGGGCACAATCAGGATATGAACCGGCGCTGCCGGGTGCAAGTCATGAAATGCGACAACTGACTCGTCCTCAAAAACCATTTTCGCCGGGATCTGGCCGGAGGCAATTTTACAAAAAATACAGTCTTCCATCAGGACCTCCTTGCGTCAGGGCCATCAGCTCAATTGAGCCAAAATCATTTCCCGGACTGCCTGCAAGGCTTCCGGAATCCTGGCCGGCTCTTTGCCACCGGCCTGGGCCATATCCTTGCGTCCACCGCCGCCGCCGCCGGTCAGCCGGGCCGCTTCACGCACCAGCTTTCCGGCATCAATGCCGCGGGAAACCGCTTCCGGGTCCGCCATCGCCACCCAGGCAACCTTGTTTTCGATCGCTGCAGCCAGGACGACGACCCCGGGTGCGATCCGGTCGCGAATCCGATCGGCAGCCAGTCGCAGCTGTTCCGTATCCGCCAGGCCCAGTTCGGCGGCCACCAGCCTGATCCCTTGCGCCGCCGCGGCTTTGCTGATCAATTCTTCCGCCGCCTGAGCCGTCTGCCGGCCACGTTCTGCCGCCAGTTCCTTTTCGAGCTGGCGGTTCTTTTCCTGCAAAGCTTCGATCTTGCGCGGCAGTTCCTGGATCGCTGTCATTTTCAGCAAACTTCCCGATTCCTGCAGCAGGCTGTCCTGCTCCTGGACCGACTGCCAGGCCGGCCCGCCGGTGATTCCCTCGATCCGGCGCACGCCGGCGGCCACCCCGCCTTCCGACACCAGCCGGAACAGGCATGCTTCGGCGGTCTGGCGCAAATGTGTGCCGCCGCAAAGCTCGCGGCTGAAATCGCCGACGCGGACCACCCGCACCCGATCGCCGTATTTTTCGTCGAAAAGTGCCATGGCGCCGGTCTGGCGTGCTTCATCGAGGGACATGACTGTGGTTTGTACCGGATCATTGCGCAGGATCGCTTCATTGACAATCTGCTCAACAGCTTGCTTCTCCTCACCCGTGAGGGGCTGATAATGGCTGAAGTCAAAGCGCAGGCGCTCCGGCGATACCGCCGAACCGGCCTGGGCGACATGGCTGCCGAGTACCTGGCGCAGAGCCTGGTGCAGCAGATGGGTTGTCGTGTGATTGCGGGCTGTCGCCAGCCGATTGGCCGCGTCCACTTTCATGCGGACCGTTTCGCCGCGATACACGCTCCCTTCCTCGACCAGGGCGATATGCAAGAACAAGCCGTCCGGCGATTTAACGGTATCTTGAACCGACAATCGGCAATTGTCAGTCAAGGCCAGGCCCACATCACCGGTCTGGCCGCCGGAAGCGGCGTAGAACGGCGTTTTGCCGACAATGAACTGAACAGTCTGGCCGGCTTCGGCCTGGTCGGCCAGCCGCAGCGTTTCGCCGTCGGAATCGGTAACCAGCAGATACAGGATTTCGCCCTGGTCCTCGAGGGTATCATACCCGGTGAAAACCGTTGGCCGGCTCCGATCTGTCCCGGCTGGCAGAACCGTCTGGCTCCAGGCGGACCCGGTCTTTTCCCGCAAGGCTTTGCGGGCTTTCTCTTTCTGCCGGCTCATTTCCTGGCGGAATCCATCTTCATCGATCCGTATACCTTGCTCACCAGCGATTTCCCGAGTCAGATCAAGCGGAAAACCAAAGGTATCGTGAAGACGGAAAGTTTCCTCGCCGCCCAGAAAATCCCTCCCGGACGCGCGCGCGGCTGCCAGGTATTCTTCCAGAATCACGGTCCCCTGCTGGATAGTTTCCGCAAATCGCTCTTCCTCGATCCGGATGACCCGGGTCAGGAAGTCCTGGCGTGCCTGGAGTTCGGGATATGCCGCGGCGGACTCCCGGATCACGATCAGCGCCAAGTCATGCAGGAAAGGCCGGCTGACACCGAGCAGGCGGCCAAACCGGGCTGCCCGCCTGAGCAGCCGGCGCAGGACATAGCCGCGGCCTTCGTTGGAAGGCAGGATGCCGTCGCTGATCATCATCACGGTGCTGCGGATATGATCGGTAATCACCCGGATCGCTGTGTCGGTTTTTTCATTTTTACCATAGCTGACCTGGGCGACCTGGCAGACATAGTCAAGGATCGCCCGGACGGTGTCGACCTCAAAAAGATTGTCAACACCTTGGAGAATACAAGCCAGGCGTTCCAGTCCGGCGCCGGTGTCGATGTTTTTCTTGGCCAGGGGGGTGTAAGAGCCGTCCTCTTCCTTATTAAATTGTGTAAAAACCAGGTTCCAGAATTCGACATAACGGTCGCAGTCGCAGCCCACACGGCAATCCGGCTTGCCGCAGCCCTTTTCCGGCCCTCGGTCAAAATAGATCTCCGAGCAGGGGCCGCAGGGGCCGGTGCCGTGTTCCCAGAAATTGTCGGCTTTGCCCATGCGGGTTATGCGCGATGCGTCGAGCCCAACCCCGTTCTGCCAGATACCGAACGCTTCGTCGTCCTCTTCATAAACTGTAACATAGAGTCGGTCCTCAGGCATTTTCAGCACCTGTGTGCAGAATTCCCAGGCCCAGGGTATGACTTCCTGCTTAAAATAATCGCCGAAAGAAAA
>DOFA01000160.1 GCA_003532195.1 Clostridiales bacterium | reverse complement strand
TGGTCTGGCGCCAGCCCTTTCCCGGGCCGGGCCTGGCGATCCGGATCGTCGGCGATGTGACAGAAGAGAAGCTGGCCGTCCTGCGCGAAGCCGACGCCATCTTCCGCGAAGAAATCTCCCTGGCCGGGCTCGAGCGGAATGTTCATCAATATTTTGCCGTCCTCACCGGCATCCGTTCAGTCGGGGTCATGGGCGACGAACGGACCTACGACTATACGATCGCCCTGCGCGGCGTGACGACAACCGATTTTATGACCGCCGACTGGGCCCGGATTCCGCATGAAGTACTGGCCCGGATTTCCAACCGGATTGTCAACGAGGTCCGCCAGGTTAACCGGATTGTCTACGACATCACCAGCAAGCCTCCTTCAACGATCGAGTGGGAATAATGGATTGATTTCGCCAGGCTGATCTTGAAAATAGCCGGATACCGGCAGGAGGAAATAAGATGAAATACATTTTTGTTACCGGCGGCGTGGTCTCGGGACTAGGCAAAGGCATCACGGCGGCTTCGCTCGGGCGGCTGCTCAAGGCGCGGGGCATTCGGGTAACCATGCAGAAGTTTGATCCCTACCTGAATGTCGATCCCGGGACGATGAATCCCTTCCAGCACGGCGAGGTTNNTGAACCCCTACCAGCACGGCGAGGTCTATGTCACGGATGACGGCGCGGAGACAGACCTCGATCTGGGCCATTATGAACGTTTCATCGATGAAAGCCTGTCCCAGAACAGCAATGTCACCTCCGGGCGGATCTACTGGTCGGTGATCCAGAAGGAGCGCAAAGGCGATTATCACGGCGGCACCGTTCAAGTCATCCCGCATATCACGAATGAAGTCAAAGACCGCATCCGCAAAGGCAAAGCCGGATACGACGTCGCCATCATCGAAATCGGCGGCACGATCGGCGACATCGAGGGCTTGCCGATCATTGAAGCGACCCGTCAGTTCGCGTCCGATGTCGGCCGCGAGAACTGCCTGTTCATCCATGTGACCCTGGTTCCGTACCTGTCCGCTTCCCACGAGCAGAAAACCAAGCCCACCCAGCACAGTGTCAAAGACCTGCTCAGCTTGGGCATCCAGCCGGATGTCATCGTTTGCCGTTCGGAAATCGCGATCAACCGGGACTTGAAAGCCAAGATCGCCCTTTTCTGCAATGTGCCGCAGGAATGCGTCATTGAAAACCTCGATCTGCCGTTGCTATACGCAGTGCCGCTGGCGCTGGAGAAGGAGGGGCTGGCCCGGATCGTCTGCAAGCGGTTCGGCTTCCCGGACATTGAGCCGGATCTGGATGCCTGGCGGACCATGGTCAACGCCCTGGAAAATCCGAAGCATCAGGTTACGATCGCCGTCGTCGGCAAATATGCCGCTCTGCGGGATTCTTACCTCAGCATTGTCGAATCCCTGGTCCACGGCGGCGCCGGCATCGAGGCCAATGTGGACATCAAATGGGTGGATGCCGATGAAATGACCGGTTTATCGGCTGCCGGGCAGCTGGCGGGCGTTCATGGCATCCTGGTGCCAGGCGGTTTTGGCATCCGGGGCATCGAGGGCAAGATCCAGGCCGCCCGGTACGCCCGGGAGAACAAGATCCCATACTTCGGAATCTGCCTGGGCATGCAGGTGGCGATTATCGAGTTTGCCCGCCATGTGCTGGGTTATGAGGACGCCAACAGCGCCGAATTCCAGCCCCAGACCCGCTACCCGGTCATCGACCTGATGCCGGAGCAGAAGGATGTCGACCAGCTCGGCGGCACGATGCGCCTGGGCCAGTACCCCTGTGTGCTTAATGAAAAATCGAAAGCCTACAGTGTTTATCAGGAAAGCCTGATCCATGAAAGGCACCGCCACCGCTATGAAGTCAACAATGACTACCGCGACGCTTTGTCAGACGCCGGCATGATGATCAGCGGCACTTCGCCGGACAACCGGATTGTCGAGATGATCGAATTGCCGGATCACCCCTGGTTTGTCGGCTGCCAGTTCCATCCGGAATTCAAGTCGCGCCCCAACCGCCCTCATCCGCTGTTCGCCGGATTCGTCCGGGCTGCCCATCAGTACCGCCATTCGCGGTGAACGAGCGCTGTTCGCCGGATTGTTTTGACAATCAAACCAATCTTGCAAAATGAACAGGATTTTCTTTGTTAAAAACAACAAATTTGCTAAAACCAATTGCCAAACCGCGGAATCCTGTGCTATATTTTGATCGATTATGTTTCAGAAAGAAGGAGTTAACAGATGCTGGGGCCAATACTTGCAGTAATCATCTCGATCCTGTCCTTTTTCGTTGCTGCCTATTTTTATCTTTGGGTCAAGAAGCTGCCGACAGCTTCCGCCAAAATCCAGGAAATCGGCGATCTGATCCGCGCCGGCGCCTATACTTTCCTGCGTACGGAATACAAGTTGCTGGCGCGTTTTGCCGCCGGGGCTGCCGTATTGATCGTCGTCTTCCTGCCGCGGCCGATCTGGATGGCAGACGCTGAGCCGTTGCGCAATGTCAGCATGGCGGTTGCCTATATCATGGGATCGGTGATGTCCGGCCTGGCCGGCTATGTCGGCATCAGCGTCGCAACCATCGCCAATGTCAAATCCGCCAGCGCCGCCCGTCAAGGCCTGGCGCCATCCTTCATGGCCGGCTTCCGCGGCGGTGCCGTCATGGGCATGGCCGTGGTCGGCACCAGTCTTGCCGGCGCTGCCATCCTCTATATGCTGACCAGCGATGCCGAAGTGGTCCTGGGCTTCAGCTTCGGCGCCAGCTCGCTGGCGTTGTTCGCCAAAGCCGGCGGCGGCATTTTCACCAAAACCGCCGATATCTCCGCCGACCTGGTCGGTAAAGTCGAACTCGGCATTCCGGAAGACGACCCGCGCAATCCGGCGGTCATCGCTGATAACGTCGGCGACAACGTCGGCGATGTCGCTGGCATGGGCGCCGACCTTTTCGACTCCAACGTCGCCTCCCTGGCGGCATCCCTGATCCTCGCCCTGGCGATCAGCCAGAACGACGCGACGAAAAAAGTCTTGGAAAATGTCCGCTACCTGAAAGGCAACGTTGCCGTTGAAATCATCTTCTGCTTCGCCGCCCTCGGGCTGCTGGCCTCCATCATCGGCGTCCTGATCGCCCGCGTCGGCAAGAAGGGCAACCCGGGCAAGGCCCTGAACAACGGCACCTATTTCACCACGATCATCTTCGCCGTCCTGACCCTGGCCGTCACCCTGATCTGCAATATTCCCTTTGCGCTCTGGCTGGCGACGGCGATTGGCCTTCTGGCCGGCACGATCATCGGCTTCACTTCCGAACTGTTTACCTCAGACAGCGGCAAACCGGTCTATAATGTCGCCAAAGCCTCAGTCAGCGGACCGGCTTTCACGATCCTCAGCGGTTTCTCGTATGGGCTGCTCAGCTCATTCCCGGCCATTGTCGGCATCGCCGGCGCCGCGCTGGCCTCGTATAAAGTTTGCCAGGTTCTGGATCCTTTGGGACATGAGGGAAGCTTTCCCCTGTTTGGCATCAGCCTGGCTGCTCTCGGCATGCTCTCGGTCGTCGGCATGGTCATATCCAACGACGCCTACGGGCCGATTGTCGACAACTCGCGCGGTCTGGCTGAAATGGCCAACCTCGGCGATGAAGTCCTGGGCATCACCGACGAGCTGGATGCCGCCGGCAATACGGCCAAAGCCATCACCAAGGGTTTTGCCATCGGCGCCGCCGGTTTAACCGTCATCGCCCTGCTCGCGGCCTATCAGGAACTCTTGCCGGAGGGCAGCAAAGTCTTCGATATTATGGATCCGCTGGTCTTCTTCGGCTTGCTGATCGGCATCGCGGTGCCGGCGGTTTTCTCCGCCATGCTGATGATGGGCGTCACGCGCAATGCCCAGCGCATGGTTAAAGAAATCCACCGCCAATTTGACACGATTCCCGGCCTGAAAGAAGGCAAGGAAGGCGTCCAGCCCGAATACAACAAATGCATTGACATCGCCACCACCGGCGCCCTGAAAGAGCTTATCCCCGCCGGCCTCTTCGCCATCATCTCCACGCTGGTCGTGGGCTTTATCGGCGGNNGGAACTGATCCCGGCCGGCATGATGGCGATCATCGTGACCCTGGTCGTCGGTTTTGTCGGCGGCGTGTCCGCGATCGGCGGTTTCCTCGCCGGCAACATCACCTCCGGCATTCTGCTGGCTCTGCTGATGTCCAATTCCGGCGGCATGTGGGACAATGCCAAAAAATTCATCGAATCCGGCAACTTCGGCGGCAAAGGCTCCGATGCGCATAAGGCTGCCGTCATCGGCGACACTGTCGGCGATCCGTTCAAGGATACCGCCGGACCTTCGCTCAACACCCAGATTACAGTGGTTTCGCTGGTCTCATCTCTGGCTGCCGGCCTGTTTGTCATGTTCTCGATTTTCTAAGCGATTTCCAAACCGATAAGGTTTCCAACTTGGTGCAAAGCCGTCTTCCCGCCGCCAGGCGGGGAGGCGGCTTTTTACAGGCGTCCGAACTGCCCATTCGGGCAGGCAGAAAATTTAACGGGAATCACTTGATCCTTCCGATGCAAAGCGGTATAAAAGTAAACAGCGCCCGCTGAAGTCAAGTCAGGCCAGGCAGGCAGTTTTGCGAACCGAATCATATCGGGAGGAAACCATCATGGGCAGAAAAATCGAGGAGATTGACAGCAATCTGAAAGTCCAGACCACATTGACCGAAAAGGATATTTGCTTCTGCGATATTCGAAAACCGCCATTCCAGATATACGGGCTCTATAACAGCCAGAACGAACCGGTCTTCAAGCGGCTGCCCGATTCTGTTGGCCAGATGACCAACGAAGGGGTGCAGGTCCTCTATACCAACACAGCCGGCGGCCGGGTCCGGTTTTCCACCAATTCTCCTTATGTCGCCATTAAAGCAGTCATGCCGGCGGTGACGATTTTCCCGCACATGACCGCAGCCGGAACCGCAGGCTTCGACCTCTATGTCGATCAGGGGCGGCGCAGCACCTATTACCGGACCTTCATGCCGCCTGTGGACATGAAAGATGGCTATGAATCCATCCTCTATTTTCCCGACGCGGCACAGCGCAGCCTGACGATCAATTTTCCCTTATACAGCAATGTGGATGCCTTGTATGTCGGCCTGAAGCAAGGCTCTTCCATCGACGCCGGCGCCCCGTATGATCCGCTGCCGCCGGTTCTCTATTATGGCTCGTCAATCACCCAGGGCGGGTGCGCTTCCCGACCGGGCAACAGTTATCAGGCGATCATTGCCAGACGGCTCAACTGCGATTATATCAACCTCGGCTTTTCCGGCAGCGCCCGCGGCGAAGACGTCATTGTCGACTATATGGCCGGGCTGAACATCAGCGCTTTTGTCTGCGACTACGATCACAACGCTCCGACGGTCGAACACCTGCAGGCCACGCACGAGAATGTCTATCGGAAATTTCGCCAGCGTTCGCCAGAACTGCCGATCATCCTGGTGTCCAAGCCGGATTTCGACAGCGATCCGCGCGAAAACATCGCCCGGCGGGACGTGATCTATGCGACCTTCATCCAAGCGGTCCGGGATGGCGACAACAACGTTTATTTTATTGACGGACAGAGTCTGTTTAAAGATGAAAACCGAGATTGCTGCACGGTCGACGGCTGCCATCCTAACGACGCCGGGTTTGTCCGCATGGCGGAAACGATCGGTGAAGTTGTCGGCCGGGCACTGAGCGGCCGCATCGTTTAGAAGCCGGCTGCAGGTCAGTTAGAGATCGCTCGCCGGGCCGAGAATCTTCCCGGCCAAACGGCATCCGGTGGGCGTCGCCGCCAGGCCGCCCTCGGCGGTCTCCCGCAGCGCTGCTGCCATCAGGTTGCCGACCGAGCGCATCGCATCGATCACTTCGTCCGCCGGAATCGCGCTTTCGATGCCGGCCAGCGCCAGATTGGCAGCCAGGATGGCATTGGCGGCCCCGGAGGCGTTTCTTTTCACGCAGGGGATTTCGACAAGACCGGCGACCGGATCGCAAACCAGGCCCAAAACGTTTTTCAATGCGATCGCGCAGGCCTGGGCGACCATCTGCGGCGTACCGCCCATCAATTCAACCAAAGCGCCGGCAGCCATGGCCGCCGCGCTGCCGCACTCGGCCTGGCAGCCGCCTTCGGCGCCGGACAGGCTGGCCCGGCCGGCGATGACCAGGCCGATGGCCGCCGCGGTAAACAAACTCATCACGACCGGCTCCGGTTTCAGGCCTATCTCATCTTCGACCGCCAGCAAAACCGCCGGCAGGATCCCGCAGGAACCGGCGGTCGGTGCGGCGACAATCCGGCCCATGCCGGCATTGACCTCGGAAATGGCCAGGGCGTTGACGACAGCCCGGTTGAATACCCGGCCGCCGATCAGGATACCGGCGGACAGGGCGTTATTGAGCTGGCAGGCGGTGCCGCCGCTTAAGCCGCTGGCCGAACGCACTGGTTTCCGGATGCCTTCGGCAGCAGCCTCGCGCATGACCTGATAGCTGGCTGCCATCTCCGCGTACAGCTGTTCGGGCGTGCGTTCCATTTCGCGGCACTGGTCGTCGAGAACCAGCTGGGAAATCCGGACGCCACCGGCCGCGGCCAGGTCGGCCAATTCCTGGATTGAATCATAACTCAGCATATCATCACCTTTATCTGCCCGGCTAAACCGGTTTGATCACGGAAACCCGGCTGACATTGGGAATATGTTCGAGAATTTCTTTTATTCCGCTGTCAATCGGCTGGTCGGTCTCGATGATCATGATCGCCTCGCCGCCGCGCCGGGTCCGGAAAACCTTCATGAATGCGATGTTAATCTTTAGCTCGCCAAGAATTTGGGTCACCGCTGCGATCGTTCCCGGCGTGTCGGCGTGGGCGATCGCCAGGGTATGGTACTGGCCGCTGAATTCGACCACCATGCCGTTGATGCTCTTGATCAGGATGCTGCCGCCGCCGATCGACGATCCCGTGACTTGCACGGTCCGGCCGGACCTGCCTTCGGCCTTAATCTGCAGAGTGTTGGGATGGGCATCTTTGAGGACAATCGGGGTAAAAGTGTACGTTATCCCCCGTTGTCCGGCGATCTTAAGACTGTTACGGATCCGCGCGTCGTCGGCTTTCATGCCCATCAAGCCGGCCAGAATCGCCCGGTCCGTGCCATGCCCGCGGAAGGTGCGCTCAAAAGAGCCGTGCAGCCTGACCTGAACCCGGACGGGTTCCTCACCGAGCAGCTGGCCGGCGATGGCGGCAATCCGCAAAGCACCCGCGGTATGAGAGCTGGACGGCCCGACCATGACCGGACCGATGACATCGAAAACGTTCATTTTTTTATTTTATCATATCCGGATCCGGAATAAACACACTGTTCCAGACTACTTCATTATTCCCACTCAATCGGTTATGATGGATGCAGGCCGCACATGCGCGCCAGATATTATTTTCTTGATGAAATTTTCGCTGGGAGGATACATCCTATGACACAAATCAATCGCTGCCTGTACCTGGACGACCAGCATCAATTGACTCTGCGCCACGAACCGGTGCCGGTGCCGGCGGCGGATGAGGTTCTGGTCCGGATCATGGCCAATGGGATCTGCGGTTCGGACGTTCATTTTTACAAGGAAGGCCGCCTGGGCAATTTTGTCGTGACCAAGCCCTATATTCCCGGCCATGAAGCCAGCGGCCAGATCGTCGCGCTGGGTTCGGCGGTTACCGGGAAGGCTGTCGGCGACAAAGTCGTCATCGAACCCGGGATTCCCTGCGGCTGTTGTGCCTGGTGCCGCAGCGGACGCTACAACCTCTGCCCGTCGGTGGTTTTCCTGTCGGCGCCGCCGGTCAACGGCACCTT
>DOFA01000294.1 GCA_003532195.1 Clostridiales bacterium | reverse complement strand
ATGATTCTGACGACCGGCCAAATAGCCAACACCCTGTTCATGGGGGTTATCCTGATCAACACGCTGATCGGTATCGTCCAGGAAATCCGGGCCAAGCGGGTTCTGGACCGCCTGGCGATCCTGACCGAGGTTCAGGCAACGGTGATCCGGGACAAAATACGGCAGCGCGTGCCGGTGGAAGAACTCGTCCTGGACGATTTATTTCTGCTGGCTCCCGGCGACCAGGTCAGCGTCGATGGCACGGTTCTGGATGCCCAGGCCCTGGAGATCGACGAATCCCTGCTGACCGGCGAAGCGGAGCCGGTACTCAAGCAGCCCGGCGCCGGGGTTATGTCCGGAAGTTTTGTCGTTGCCGGCAGCGCGGCCGTTCAGGTCAAGCGGGTCGGCGCGGAAAATTATGCCCGGAAAATGACCGCGGAAATCCGATCCTACAAGCGGGCTGAGTCAGAAATCCTCAATGCCCTGAACCGGCTGGTCCGCATTATGTCGGTAGTCATCGTGCCGGCCGGCCTGCTGCTTTTCATCAATCACTACTTGCGCGGCGGCGAATCCTGGCAGGATGCGATTATCAGTTCAGCGGCCGCCATGATCGGCATGATTCCGGAAGGGCTGATCCTTTTAACCAGCGCCACCCTGGCTGTCGGCGTGATCCGGCTGGCCCGGCGGCGGGCCGTAGTTCAGGAATTGGCCGGGATCGAGGTTCTGGCCCGGGTCGATGTCCTGTGCCTGGATAAAACCGGGACGCTGACGCGCGGACGTCTGCAGGTCAGCCAGATGATCCCCCTGGCGGCAGCGGCCGGCCTGCAGCCGGCAGATGAGGCCCGGCTGCGGGAAATCGCGGCGGCGGTTCTGGCGGCTTGCGGCGACAAGAATTCAACCGCCCTGGCACTGGCCGCCTATGTCGGCGATCCGCCGGCCTGGCAAGCGGTCCGGCAGGTGCCCTTTTCCTCGGCGCGCAAATGGTCGGGGGCGTCTTTTGCCGATCAAGGGACCTGGCTGCTCGGTGCGCCGGAAATACTCCTGTGCGATCGTTGCGCTGAGATCCGGGACCAGGCCTTCCGACTGGCGGAAGCCGGAAACCGCGTCATCCTGCTGGCCAGGGCAACTGCTTTACCAGAGGGCAGCCAGCTGCCCGCAGACCTGGAGCCGCAGGCCCTGTTTTTGCTATCTGACACAGTTCGCCCCGAGGCCAGGGCCGCCCTGGACTTTTTTGCCGAAAATGATGTTACGGTCAAGATCTTTTCCGGCGACCATCCGGCCGCTGTTGTTTCTATCGCCCGGGAGCTGGGCATTAAAAACGCCGGACGGTGGATCGACGCGACCAAACTGCCGGATAATCCCCCGGCACTGTCTCAGGCGGTCCGGGATTATACTGTTTTTGGCCGTGTGACGCCGCAACAGAAGAAAAAGCTGGTAGCCGCCCTGAAGGAATCCGGCCATACGGTGGCCATGACCGGGGATGGCGTCAACGACACGCTGGCCCTGCGCGAAGCTGACTGCGGCATTGCCATGGCTTCGGGCGCGGATGCCGCCAAGCAAACAGCGCACATGATCCTGCTCGATTCGGACTTCACGGCTTTACCGGGCGTGGTGCGTGAAGGCAGGCAGGTCATCAACAACATCGAACGCGTCGCTAGCCTGTTTTTGGTCAAAACCACTTACGCGGCAGTCTTAAGCCTGGTTTTCACGGTTATTGGCGCGACTTATCCGTTCGACCCGATCCACCAGACCCTGCTGGGCAGCTTCTCCATCGGCATACCTGCTTTCTTTCTGGCTTTGGAGCGCAACTGGCAGCGGGTTCGTCCGTCATTCCTGCGCCGGGTTGTCCTGACCGCGGTTCCCGGCGGGCTTTCGATTGCGATCATGATCATCTTGCTCGAGGCCTTGCAGGGGGCTTTCCAGATTATGCCGGATCAGGTTAGCCTGATAGCGTTTTTTGTGACCGGCATGAACGGGCTATTTGTTCTGCTGCGGGTTTCCAGCCCCCTGAACTGGCGGCGGCTGTTCCTTCTGCTGACGATGGCCGCCCTTTTTCTCGGCGAATCGATTGTCTTTGCCGGTGTTCTCCGTTTCACCTGGCCCGAGCCGCAATCGCTGCTGCTGGCCGGTTTGCTCAGCCTGGCATCCTATCCGCTGATCCTGGGGCTGTCCTGGCTGCTGCGGCGCCATAAAATTTCTTCCATAAAAACAAAANNGACAATATCGGAGGCGGGCCTCCGCTAAATCACTTCCATAAAAACAAGAGGCTGACAATATCAGAGGCGGGCCTCCGCAGAATTCCTACCTTTAAAACAAAAGGCTGACAATATCGGAGGCGGGCCTCCGCAGGGCGAAGCCCGAGGACAGACCGCCGGAGATATTTGTCAGCCTCCTCGCAGGGCGAAGCCCGAGGACAGACCGCCGCAGATATTAGTCAGCCTCTTTTGTCATCCATCTTTTGCTTGCCACTCCGGGAACAGCTGACTATAATGGATTGCGATAGCCGTTTGAATCCATTGAATGTCAGCAAGGACGAGGCAACTATGAGAATTGCGGAGAGCATCCTGGATATGATCGGACAGACGCCGATCCTCAGTTTAAAGAAAATGACCGGACTGAATATATTCGCCAAAGCCGAATATCTGAACCCCGGCGGCAGCATCAAGGACCGGGTGGCACTGCAGATGATCCGGCAAGCCGAGGAGCGGGGCGCTTTAAAACCCGGCATGACCATCATGGAACCGACTTCCGGCAATACTGGCATAGGCATTGCCCTGACCGGCTGCCAGAAAGGTTACCGGGTCGTGATTGTCATGCCGGAGAATATGAGCGAGGAACGCAAAAAAATCATCCGGGCACTCGGTGCCGAGTTGATCTTGACCAAATCCGAAGACAGCATCGCCGGCGCGGTCGCCGAAGTCGAACATCAGCGGGCAGCGGATCCCTCGATCTTTGTGCCGCAGCAGTTCATGAATCCGGACAATCCGGAAGCCCACTACCAGACGACAGCGGTTGAAATCTGGGAGCAAATGGAAGGCCAGGTTGACGTTTTCGTATCCGGACTGGGCAGCGGCGGCACGCTGGAAGGCGTCGGCCGCTATATCCGGGAAAGGAATCCCCGGGCCCGGATTATTGCCGTCGAGCCGAAAAATGTATCCGCCCTGCTCGGTCACGAGCCGGGGCTGCACAAAATTCAAGGCATCGGCGACGGCTTCATTCCGGATATCCTCGATGTCAAGCTGATCGACCAGGTGATCGAAGTTACCGACGATGACGCGGTCATGACCGCACGCGAGCTGGCGCGTTGCCAGGGGATTCTGGCTGGCACATCAGCCGGCGCCAATGTCTGGGCTTCCATGCTGGCGGCACAGGAGACCAGCCCGGACCAGAGAATCGTGACCATTCTGCCTGACCGGATTGAACGGTATTTCAGCACATCCCTGATCTGATGATGAGAAAGGTGCAACTCGGAAGACGAGGCATAAAAAATGCATAACCTTGAAAAAATTGAACTTGTATAGAGGTATCCGTTTCATTATTTAATTTTACATAAATTGTGAAAATATCCTCGGGGCTTTTGAGGTATGTAAATACAGCAGGGGGTCGACTTGCTCATGTAACTCACAGGGATAGGAGTTGATAAGAAAGTTGTCGAAGGAAGGTTGTACTGATAATTCGGATCTATGAGAGACTAAAGAAAGGGAAATAGCATATGGGGGAAACTATCAAAAAGGAGACCATCCATGCCAAGGGTTTTGATATCAGCATTTATTCATCTGACTTTAAAAATGAGCATATATCATTGACTGATATCGCTCGTTATAAGAGCGACGACCCAACAGCCGTTATTCAGAACTGGATGCGCAACCGGGATGTTATTGAATTTCTGGGATATGGGAAAGCCTACATAATCAGAATTTTAAACACCTCGAATTCGAGGGGTATAAAAATCAAGCAGGTGCTCATGCATTTACCATGTCGCCAAAGAAGTGGATAGAAAGCACGAATGCAATCGGTATTGTTTCAAAAGCCGGAAGATATGGCGGAACTTTTGCTCACTCTGATATTGCTTTCGAATTCGCTTCGTGGATTTCTGCAGAGTTCAAATTATATATCATTAAGGATTATCAGCGAATTAAAACGGATGAAAACAGCAGACTTTCACAGGGGTGGAATCTAAGGAGAGATGGAAATTCCGGTAAAAAAGGAAATATTCGTGACGAAGCCTCAATTCAAAAACTGCTTGTCCTGGCCAATATGGAAAGTTATAATGCTATCCTGATCAATCAGGGGAAAACTCAGCCTGAAAGAATGCTGCTGTTGCGAGAATTGGCGATTAATCAATTACAGATACAACTTTCCCACCCCGCTGAGCGGGTAGGCTTTTCNNAAGCGCCGAAAAGCCTGTGGGAAAGTTGTGTTACAGACTCTTAATTCTCTGGAAGTAAGTGCTTTGCCAAGATTAGAGAGCAAGTCAGGGAATGCAGATGAAGAATAATTCAGGTTTAAGTAGAAAGGTATACTTAAAAGAGATTGAGATAAAAAAACTCCTATTCAAATCTCGAGAACAGGTATGCCTATCGCCGCAGTATGAAAGTGCAGTATAATAATCAGGAATATGGCTTGTCTCCCGATATTACGGGTAGGAGAGTTGAACCAGAAACATGATGAATTTATAGCTAGCAAGAAAGGTGCGACCATGCTTGATTTTCTCGAGTTACTGAAAGCTTTTATCCTCGGAATTGTCGAAGGGATCACCGAATGGCTGCCGGTCAGCAGCACCGGCCACTTGTATCTTTGCGACGAATTCATTCACTTGAACCAATCCGATGCTTTTAAAGAAATGTTTTTCGTCGTGATCCAGCTGAGCGCGGTCCTGGCTGTGGTCATCCTTTACTGGAAAAAACTGAATCCATTCCGGTTCGTCCATTCAGCCGGCCTGCCTTCACTGGCGGATCGCCAGCTGTCCGGCGAGCCGGCCGCCGCCCGACCCGGACGCAGGCTGGTTCTTGACCGCAAGACCCTGAACCTCTGGGCGCGGATTCTGGTTTCCTGCATTCCGGCCGGAATCATCGGCGTGCTTTTTAACGACCAGATTGACGAAATCTTTTATAACGTGCCAACCATCACGTTCACCCTGATCTTTTATGGCATTCTGTTTATCGTTATCGAAAACTGGAACCGCGGCCGTAAACCCAAAATAGGCGATCTGCAGGGCGTGACTTACAAGATGGCTCTGCTGATCGGCGTTTTTCAGCTGCTCGCCCTGATTCCCGGCACATCGCGCTCCGGCGCGACCATCCTCGGCGCCATGCTGATCGGCGCATCCCGGACCGTCGCAGCCGAATATACGTTTTTTCTGGCCATCCCGGTCATGTTCGGCGCCAGCCTGCTCAAACTGCTCAAGTTTGGTTTTGCTTTCACCGCCCCCGAACTGATCATCCTGTTGACCGGTATGCTGGTTTCCTTTATCGGATCGGTTGTCGCGATCCGGTTTCTGGTCAACTATGTCCGCAAACACAACTTTAAAGTATTCGGCTGGTATCGCATCGCTTTGGGAATTGTTCTGGCTGTTTATTTTCTCGCGAAAAACTGGGGGGCTTGAACGGCGTTTCCAGTCATCTGGCCTGCTGGCCGGGAGGCGAACCAATGACTAAGATTCGAACTGCTGTCGTCCAAATGATGGTCAGCCCGGACAAAAAGCAAAACCTGGCGGCGGTCGCTCAACATCTGAACCAGCTGGACGCGGAATGTCCCGATCTCGTTGTCCTGCCGGAGATGTTTATCTGCCCCTACCAGGCTTCGCTTTTTCCGGACTACGCTGAAGCTGAAGGCGGCGATGCCTGGCAACACCTGGCGGAACTGGCTGCCCGCCACCAGATCTGGCTGGCCGCCGGATCAGTGCCGGAACGTGACGCTGCCGGACGGATTTATAACACGGCATACGTTTTTGACCGGCAGGGCAGCCAGCGCGGCAAGCACCGCAAAATGCACCTGTTCGACATTAGTATTACCGGAGGCCAGCATTTTCGCGAATCGGACACCCTGACCCCCGGCGATGCCGCAACGGTCATCGATACGGAATTTGGCCGGATCGGGCTGTGCATCTGCTATGACCTGCGGTTTCCGGAATTGTCGCGCCGGATGGCTGACCTCGGCGCCCAGGCGGTTCTGGTTCCCGCCGCCTTTAATATGACAACCGGGCCGGCCCATTGGGAGATCCTCTTCCGAGCTCGGGCTCTGGACAACCAGGCCTATCTGGTCGGCGCGGCGCCGGCTCTGGATACGCGAGCCGGATACCATTCCTGGGGCCATTCGATTATGACCGACCCCTGGGGCCGGGTCATCAGCCAGCTGGATGAAAATCCCGGGTATCTGGTCCGCGACCTCGATTTGGATCTGGTGACCCGGATCCGGGCGGAATTGCCTTTGCTCGCCCATCGCCGCCGGGACATATATGCGGTTGACTGGAAAGAAAAACCGAATGAAACCTGACGCAAGTTGACAGCGGCGCCCGCTGTGACATAATAAAGCCAGCGTCCGGCCCGAACAGGGGAACCGGATCCGCCGTCGCAGCATGATCCGGGGAGATAGAAGCATGGTAGAAATCAAGGAAGTATTATCGAAGGCCGACCTGAGAAAATTCGTCCGCTATCCGCATCAGCTTTACCGGGACTGTCCCTATTATGTACCGCAACTGGACATGGATGAAATGGGCCAGTTCAATCCGGCCAGGAATCCTTCCTATGAAACCTGTGAGACCAAATGCTTTCTGGCGTATAAAGAGGGCCGGCTGGTTGGCCGGGTCGCCGCAATTCTTAACCGGGCCTACAACGAAAAAACCGGCCGGAAATTGATGCGTTTTTCCCGGCTCGATTTTATTGACGATCCGGAGGTTGCCGCTGCCCTTCTGGGCGCTGTGGAGCAATATGCCGTTGCCAAGGGAATGACCGCGGTTCATGGCCCGCTCGGGTTCTGCGACCTGGACCGGGAAGGCATGCTGGTCGAAGGTTTTGATCTGCTGAGCCTGTTTGTGACTTATTATAATTATCCCTATTATCCGGATCGCCTGGCTGAGTTGGGATACGCCAAAGACACGGATTATGTGGAACTGGAGATCAAAACCCCGGAGAAACTTGAAGATGCGGCCCGTGTCGCCAAGGTTTCCGATTATATCTTGAAAAAACTGGATTTGTCTCTGGTGCCGTTGAAGCGGATGAAAGATACCAAGCCCTACATCAAAGGAGTCTTCGGCCTGCTCAACGAAGCTTACAAAGATTTATACGGTTATGTTCCGATCACAGATGCCATGCGGGATAAATTTGTCAAGCAATTCTTCAACCTGCTGCGTCCGGAATTTGTTAAGGTCGTCATCGACAGCAGCGGGGAAGTGGTTGCCATGGGAATCGCCGCTCCCAATCTGTCCCAAGCCTGCCGCAAAGCCAGGGGGCGCCTGTTCCCATTTGGATTTCTCTATCTGCTCCATGATCTCAGGCATGTGCGCGAACTTGACCTGTACCTTATAGCCGTAAAACCTGAGCTCCAGAGCAAAGGGGTCAATGCGATTCTCTTGAACGAAATGCTGAAGAGCGCTTTGAAGCTGGGCATAACTAAATCCAATGCCACGCCGGAACTCGAATACAACACGAAAGTCCAGAACCAATGGAAAAACTATGAGGCGCGCTATGTTCGCCGCCGCCGCATTTTTATTAAAGAAATCGGAGCAGAAGGGAAATAACCTTCTGCTCCTGTGAGCGGTTTCATATGTAATTGATTCTCAGTTCGGCGAAACTGACGCTGCCGGTGATCAGGACTTTGACCTTGCCCTCGGCTTTGATCGGATGATGGTTCACATCGGCTGCGAAAATCGAGACCTGGTTGTCGATGATCCAGTCACGCGGCACATTGAGGACGACCTCGCAAAGACTGGCGTTGACTTGGATCACCAGGCCTTCATCGCTGACCTGGCACTGATCAAAAAAGACTTTGGTTGAAGCCAGACTGGTTTTAATATTGACCCTCTTCAGATTGTTGGCATGAATATATTTGATGTGATCGCCCAGGCTGGTGTCAATTGTGACCTGTTCGTTTTCGCTCAGGACTTCTTCAGTCTTGCCGATTTCATCGTTGTTATGGACATGCACATGACAATGCCCCTTCTTCCGGAAAATCAAGGACACGCCAATCCCCATCAAGGCCGCCGCGCCAAGCATAAGCCAGACATTCATCTCGTCAATTCCCAGTTGTACCCGCCAGATATAGGCGATCAGAGCCAGGGGGATAAAAAACAGGACGAATTTGAATTTGGACAAACTGCCGATCGATATCGCCAGCAGGAGACAGCTGCCGAGGATGCGGACTGCATTATATTTGGCGTCCAGACCCAGAGCACTGAGCAGAAGCAGGGCGCCGGCGCCGATTACCAGCAAACCCCAGAATATTTTACTTGTTTTCATATAAAATCCTCTCTTCCATTTTTTTGATTAATTGACTACTATACATGCGTGAGCAATAGATTGCCTTATGGGACTTGCGGAAGGAAATCAGATTGACATGAGTCAGACCCCGTTGAATCGACATCACATGGAGCGTATTGACTATAGCCGACCGGGAAACCCGGACGAAATAGCCTGGCAGCATGCTTTCCAGTTCATACAGCCGCATTTTCGTTTCAAAAGAATCACTGGCGGTATGTGCGAAAACCCGCTCGGCATCGGTTTCGAAAAACATGATTTCCATCAGGGACAAGTAGTACTGTCCGTCGCCTTTGAAAAAAGCGGGAAACGCTTTCGGCTTGTCAATCTGCTGGAGCTGGCGGGTGATTGCTTCAATTTCCGGCGTCATTCTTTTGCAGCGAATAATCACCTCTTCATGATCAAGATCATCTGCTTGTTCGATACGCACGCGCATGGCTTTACCTCACATTTCCAATTATACGTAAAAAACGGAGCTTGAAAAGGAATTCCCGGCGAGTGGTCGGATTTCGCCGCTTAGTGGTCGGATTTTAGCGGCCAGGGCAGCGCCTGAAACCCGACAGATGTACATTTCACTGATATTGACGCCGCTTTCAGGAAATATGCTACAATAGGCTAATACCGGTTGAAACAAGTGCCGGATATCATGAAAAGGGTCAGGGGGCGAGAAACCATGTCGGTCTTGGATGTTCTCTTAAGACTGTTCGCCGCGGCGGTACTGGGCGGCATCGTCGGCCTCGAGCGGGAAAATAAAAGGCGGGCGGCTGGTTTGCGGACGCATATGCTGGTTTCGCTGGGTTCGGCGCTGGTCATGATCACATCGGTCTATATTTTTAATGAATATCAGGGGCTGACCAGCTTTGATCCGACCCGGATGGGCGCCCAGGTCATCAGCGGCATCGGCTTCCTCGGAGCCGGCACGATCATCAAGCAGGGCGTCAGCGTCCGGGGCTTGACGACCGCCGCCAGCCTGTGGGCCGTCGCCTGCGTCGGACTGGCTGTCGGCAGCGGTTTCTGGACCGCGGCGATTATTTCTGCCGCCGTCGTCGTCGTCACCTTATTTGTCATGAGCAAACTGGAAAAGGTGATGATGAAGCACAGTGAAGTTTGCCCGGAAATTATTCTTAAGATTGAGAATAAGCCGGGTAACCTGGGCGAAATCGCCTCCCATATCGGCAAGGCGGGCGCCAACATCACCAATGTCGAATTCGACGGCGATGATGGCTCGTACATGATCATCCACTTCACGCTCAAGCTGCCCAAAGGGCTCAGCAAAAACGACATGATCGAACATATCAAGACCCTGCCGGGAGTCATGCTTGTCGAATGACCTGCACCTTTATAAACCTGCCGGGGAGCTGCGCCTGATATGAGAATGCCCATCAAAGACAGAATTAAATACTCGGATTTCGGACGCACGTTTCATTTCCAGGACGCCCTGGCCACTGGACGCAGCATGCTGCTGGTCAACACTTTTCTGGCCAGCATTGCCAATATTTTTGTCACCGGCGTGTTTTACACGGGCTTTCTTACTGTCAGCGGCATCGACATTGTCCGGGTCGGCATCATCGCCCTGATTCCTTATATCGCCTGGGTGTTCAGCCTGGTTTCGCCGATCCTCCTGAGCCGCTTTAAAAAACGGGCCAATTTACTGCTGTTCAACCACATTTTTTATTATGTCTGCGTGGTTCTGGCTACGACCGTCATGCCGATGCTGGTCAGCGACTATGGCCAGCGGACTTTCTGGTTCGCCTTTTTTCTCTTCATCGGCAACGTCTCGAACGCCCTGATCGGTTCCGGCACCGCAGCCTGGCACATCAATTTCCTGCCGCCGGGCGAAGTCCGGAACATCTATTTCTCCTATTCCAACATGATCAGCTCGTTTGTCGGTACCCTGGTGGCCATCGGCTCATCCCTGCTAGCAGACTCGCTGGCAGGCTCGCCGCGCCAGGGCGAGGTGATCACCCTTCTGCGTTTTATCGCCTTCGGCTTATTTGTCATCAGCGGATTGCTGCTTTACCTGGTGCCGAAAGAATTCCCTTATCACCGGCCAGAGAAAAAGATCACAGTCCTGGACATCGTGAAAATTCCTTGCCGCAGCAGGAAATTTCTGCTGACCGCCATAATCCTGATGCTCTGGAACGGAATCACCACCCTGAACGGCAGCACCTGGACTTACTATGTGCTGAATACGGTCGGGATCAAGTATTTTTATATGTTCATCACATCAATCGTCTGCGCGCTGAGCAACGTCTTCCTGCTCCGCTACTGGCGGCGGGCAATACATCATTATACCTGGTTCACCATGCTGTTTGTCGTCGTTCTGCTCACCGGGGCGATGGAATTCTTTATTGGTTTTTCCACCAGCCAAACGATTTGGGTCTTTGTTACGGTCAGCATCCTGCAGGGATTTATCAGTGCCGGCACGAACCTGGTGTTCGCCAACCTGTTCTACATCAACCTGCCAAAGACCAATACCGACCTTTACTATACTTTCTGGAACCTGACCGGCAATATCAGCGTGCTGATCGGATCCGCGCTCGGTACCTGGTTCATCTCGCTGACCGAACCCCATGGGGCCTGGACGCTGTTCAACCTGCCGTTCTATGGCTCCCAATTCCTGGTTTGGATTAAATTCATCCTGCTGATCGGCGTATGCGTCTACATCAAGCGGATCACGCCACACATCCAGCCGGATCCGGAACCGGAACCCGTTCAGACCGTCTGACGATCTTTCGCCATCAACCGGGCAAATACGCCGGATATTTCCGGATCAAACTGCTTACCGGCTCCGTTTTTGATCTCCTGGATTGCGGCATCAACCGGCATCGCTTTGCGATAGGTCCGGTCGTTGGTCATGGCGTCGAAAGCATCAACGATAGCCAGGATCCGCGCGAACATCGGGATCGCTTCGCCGGCCAGGCCATGCGGATAACCCTTGCCGTCCCAGCGCTCATGATGGCAGAGGATGCTGTCCGAGATATGCCGGATATCCGGCGAAGCCTGGGCGATGCGATAACCGATATCCGGATGCTTCTTCATCTCGACCCATTCCTGTTCGGTCAGCTTGTCCGGTTTGTTGAGAATTTTATCATCGATGATTATTTTGCCGATGTCATGAACATTGGACAGAAGCTCGAGATCCTGCAGCTGGCTATCCGACAGCCCCAGCTCTTTGCCGACATTTTTCGCCAGTTCGGCCAGCCGTTCACCGTGCTCGCGGGTTTCGTGACTCTTTTCATGCATGGTGGCCTTGATCGAAGACAGGATCGAGCTATGCAGGCTGCGCTGTTCGAGAATTTTCCGGCGGAGCATATGTTCTTCGGCTGTCCGGACCATGATGTCGGCGGACTGGTCGAACCGCTCCTTGGTGCCGTAACCCAGGGAAAGGCTGAGAAAATGCGCGCCGCCCCGGGAACTGCTTTCGTGCTCTTTGAGGACCTGATTGATCTGCTTCAGGATGGCAGCCGCAGTCGCGCTGTCGGTTTGCGGCATGAGAATATAGAATTCATCACCGCCGGTCCGAGCCAGGATATCACTCTGACGGCAGCAGCTTTGCAGGATTTTGGCGGTCTCGACCAGCAGCTTGTCGCCAGATGCCCGACCAAAAGCATCATTGATCATTTTCAAGCCATTGATATCACCGATAATGACCGAAAAGGGCAGCTGATTTTCCGCGTCCAGACGTTCCTTTTCCTGATCGAAATAAGATCGGTTGTAGAGCCCCGTCAAGGCGTCATGGTTGCTCTGGAAAAGTAAATCAGATTCTTTCTGTTTGTATTCGGAGATGTCCTCAACCATCCAGAGGCACTTGCTGCCCGAGCCGAAGTCGCTTTCAGACGGCGTTATCTTGATGCTGAGCCAGATCCGGGAGCCGTCGGAGCGGTCAAATTGGCTGACGGAGGCGATACGCCCGGCATGACCGGAACGCAGCAGCAGCAGATCGTGCTGGTCCTGCAGTAAATCAAAGGGGTGCGCCGGGCTGTCACCTTTCCTGGCGCCGCAGCATCTCAACAGCTCCGTGAATCGGGTATTTGCCCGCAAAACCTGGCTGGTCTGCGAGTCGACCAGACCGATTCCCAGGGATATCTGATCATAGATGGACTGGAAGAAGTCGGCATTCTCGCGCATGGCCAATTCGGCTTTTTTGCGCGGCGGGATCATTTCCGTATAAATCATGATACCGCCGATGGTGCCGTCAGTCTCAAACCAGGGCCGGCATTCCCAATTAGCCCAGTCTTTTTTTCCGTCCGGCCGGATATACGGCTCATTGTTCATGCTGATCACCTGGCCCGACAGGGAAAGCTGGTAAGCTTCATACCAGGAGGGCGGGAAGTCCGGGAAAATAGAGCGGGGGCTTTGACCGAGCAAAGCCTGCGCAGTGACTGCGTACTCATCCAGATACCGGTTATTGGCGTAGACGTATTTCAGTTGCTGGTCCAGGATCGCGATGGCGCTTTGATGATTCTCGACAATATAGCTTAAACAGGCCAGATTCCCAGCTTTATAACCGGGATTGGCTTTTACTTCGCATGATTTGTGCTGCAAACCGAGAATACAGGCTTCGATGATGCGCTGCCATTGTTCCTGCTGATTTTCCCACAACAGGCTGCCTTGGTGATAAGTGGTCATGGACGAAATCCTCCGCTGCTGTCAAAATCAAATTATATACCAGGTTTTTTGCATGCCGTGGCCTGGACTGATCGGATAGCCAGAGCCCCGCGATGCGTTACTCCAAGCTGTCACCCCTGCTATCCGACCAGACCGGGTCTCTGGCTATTGGGGGAGCAGGGTCAATAATATTGAACGCTGCTATAGCCGGTCACATGTTCATAGTTGCTGCCGCTCCAAGCATAATAAGAACCGCGCACGCGATAATAATAGCCGTGCGGAACAACTTTGGTACCCTCGAGATAACCATGATAGGTGTTAAAGATTTCTGACCAACTGGCATAGGTTACCCAGGATCCGTTGACATATCTCTCCAGATACAGGAAAATCCAGACTTCATCAGTTGTGCTGCTGTAAGCGGATATTCTGCCTGCAGCTGTCGTGACGCCATATCCTTCAATATACATAGCGGTTGATATACTGTTGATATAGACCATCATGGGCATGACGCTGATATTAGATTCAGCAGCTGATCCGGTATCTGCCTGATCAATGGCCATAATCGGATTGGTTAATGATAAAACCATTGCGATACAGATCATGATAACGACACCCAAACGCTTTTTCCCGAACATAAAATCACTCCTCAAATTCGAAATATGCCTTACCGATGCAAGTGCCTCTGCTTATATAACGTAAAAGGGTGGCCATTTGTTACAACGTTTTTTAAAATAATTGGAGATTTTCTCTATTTCGTGGAATTAGCCAAATTGATCAGCTCCTCTTTAGTGAAATTGCCAGATAATTGATAGACATAAAGATCATCTTGCCAAACGATGCTTTGCATCCCTTTATTTGAAAAGTATAGTCCTTTAGTTTGACCAATCAGAATATCTTCAGTATGAATATTTTCCGAGTCAATGATCATCTGCATATTATTTGATAGCTGACGAATGAAGGACAATTCGCTGCCATCTGCATGGGTATAAATGACTTCGCAATATTTGGTTGTTTCCTGGCGGAAAGTCTCCACATACCCCGCCGGCAGGTCCGACGGCTCTTTCATACCATCGCCGATCTCCGATGGGTCAGCCGTTTCGGTCGGATCGGCGGCGCCGGAATTGAAAATGATGGTGGAAAATTTTTCGTAGACCTGGACAAAAAAACCGAAGACCGCTTCCCGGGCAGCCGCGATGCTGAAAACGGAGAGCACCGTCGCCAGGATGATCGCCGCCAGGAGCACGCGTTTCCGCTGCCCGGTGAGGGACCGGCGCGGATAGGAAACTCCGGCTGCCTGATCCTGCGCGCGCCAGGACGCTTCGATATGCCGGGCTTTGCGGACCAGACGCCGCATTCTTCTCGTGAATCGCCGCGAAAAGGTCTGCCGGGCGGCCAACTCAGATTCGTCGGGCAGATCGGCTAGGCTTTGCTGCAGGTAATCGTCAAGAATCGATTTCATTTGCTGGTTTAATTCGATAATCAATTCACTCATCACCTTTCAGTAATTGAGCCATCTGCTTCCGGGCCCGATGCAAATGGACCCGGACGCTGTCAGGGGAAATGTTCAGCAGATCAGCGATTTCCTGCGTGCTAAAGTCATAGGAGATCTGCAACAGCAGCACGTCGACATAAATCGGTTTCATCTTCATCATTGCATCCAGTACCCTTTGCCGGTCGGCTTTGTCCAGCAAGACCTGTTCCGGATCTGACCGGTAGTCCGGCATAAACTGGTCGATATCCGCCAAATCGATCTCAGGCTGCTGTTTTTGCTTCCTGAGATAGTCAATCGCAATGTTTCTTACTAATATAACGAGAAAGGACCTCGTTTTGTTACAATTTTCTAAAGAAATAATTTGTAAATTTTTTAAAACTCGTAAAAAGGCATCATGAACAGCATCTTCGGCCAGTTCCTGGTCGTGAAGAATTCTCATGGCCATCCAAAGCATGATATGGCGATGTTCCAGGTAGAGCGTTTCGAACTTGCTTTTCAACGGTTCATCAATGATCAAGGACAGATAGAAAGAAAGCATCTTATTCTCCCGTTCACAGGTTCGCAGACTTCGGCTGCGCCGCATCGGCCCAATCAAACTAAACCAGGCACGTTCCTGGAACGAACCTTGCTACAATCATATCAGCAAGGCTTGCCGGCGGAAAGTGAATTTTATGGAAAAAATGATTGGGGAATTCATCGTTGTGATGCCTTTATGATCAAATGAACTAACACTTGTCAACCTGTGGCGGGAGATGCTGCTCAAAACCCGGTACACATGATATGATTGAGTTATAGGAGATATTATTCCACGTATTGCACAGTCCCGGCGGCTACGCGGGAGACTGGCAAAGTCCGATTCAGAAAGGGGATGCTGGATATGTTACAGAACATCACTTATTTTTCCGCACCTGGCAAGGCCAATACAGCGGAAGCGCTGAGCATCGCGAAAAAACGCGCCCAGGAACTGGGCGTCAGGCAGATTGTCCTGGCTTCATCACACGGATATACCGCCCAGGAGGCAGCCAATGTTTTTGCCGGAACCGGAATTGAACTGATTGCGGTGACGATTTCTGAAGGCTATCGGGAAGAAGGCTGGTGCATGACGCCGGAGGAACGGCAGGAAGCAGCCCGAGCCGGCGTGAAGGTCCTGACGGCACATATGAGCCTGAGCGGCGGCGTTGCGGACGCCTTCGCTGAGCCCGGATCCCCGCCGTCCGTGATTGCAAACACCTTATATTGCTTTTCCCAGGGCATGAAAGTTGCCGTTGAAATCACAATCATGGCCGCCGAAGCTGGTTGGGTGCCGACAAACCAGGAAGTGATCGCTATTGCCGGCAGCGACCAGGGCGCCGATACCGCAATCGTTCTGGTTCCTGCTTGCGCCAGGAGATTCAAAGAGCTGAGAATCCGGGAAATACTCTGTAAACCAAGGGTCGGCTAAAAGGAAAACTGACAATACATTTGATCTATCTACCGGAACAGCTTCGGAACTTTTCGGCGGGATCATCGTCCAATAGAGTAAGAGGTGATGTTTGTGAAGAGGAATCAGCTGCTCATGACGATCTTGATTCTGTGCCTGACGCTTGTATTTTCCAGCTGTGCGGCCAATCCGGCGGCGACCAATAACCAGACAACCGCCCCGACAACCCAAAATTCAACTGAAATCAAAGCTGATGACCTGATGGCCGGCGTCCAGGCTGCGGCATGGCCGCAAACACCCGGCGCGCTCGACGCCAAGACCGCGGCGGCGATCAACCGCTTTGCCGCCAGGCTCCTGGCCATATCAGCAGAGAACAAGGGCAATGTGATGGTGTCGCCGGCATCGGTGTTCCTGGCCCTGGGCATGACCCTGAACGGCGCCGATCATGAGACGAAAACCGCCATGCTTGAGGTTCTGGCCGATCAGGGCATCACAGTGGATATGGTGAATGAGGCCAGCCGCGACTGGATGACTTTACTGACGCAAACTGGCGCGAAGACGTCGCTGGCGATTGCCAATTCCATTTGGTTCAGAGACGGCTTTGAGCCCGACCTGACGTTCCTGCAAAATAACGCCGACTATTTCCAGGCTGGCGCCCGCCGGCTCGACTTTAATGACGAAGCGTCGACCGATGTCATCAATGGCTGGGTCAAAGAGGCGACCCGCGGGACCATCGAGAAAATTGTTGAAAAGATCTCGCCCAGCACGGTGATGTACCTCATCAACGCGATCTATTTCAAATCCGAATGGACGACTCCTTTCGAAGAGAACGAGACTTATGAAATGAATTTCAATGCTCCGGCCGGGGCTGTGAAAACCTATTTCCTGCACCGGACCGATAAAATGAGCTATTTTACCGGCAATGACGCCAGCGGTGTGGCGCTCCCGTATGACGACGGCCAGTTTACTTATTTTGCCCTGCTGCCGGACGGCGAGGTGACTCCGCGTGAATGGCTGGCCGCCCAGAACCCGGATGAGCTGTTCGGTTCAATCGCCGGCTTTATGGCCCAAAAATCCAATTTCACGGTGGCGCTGGCCATGCCGAGATTTGATGCGACCTATGAGGACACTTTGAATAACGAACTGTCAGCCTTAGGCATGGGTATCGCTTTTGATCCGGAGCAGGCTGATTTTTCGAAACTGAACGCGGCGCACTCCCTGGGGCTGTATATCAGCGAAGTCCGCCACAAGACATTCATCCGGGTCGACGAAAAGGGGACGGAGGCGTCCGCGGTCACCTCTGTGGCGATCGATGAAAGCGCGGACATGTCGGACATCCAGCTGACCTTTGATCGGCCGTTCATCTACGGCATCGTCGATCGGTCGACCGGCATCCCGCTGTTCGTGGGAATTCTCGAAGATCCTTCCTGACTCCTGACCGGGCGGGAAGGGCAGATCATCATCGCCAGATGGTTTCCGGAACATCGATGGCGACCGGGTCATCTTTCGCGGACAACGATGAGATTTCGAAAGCGTAAGAAGGCTTCATTTCCGCAAAACGTTTCCGGAGGTCGATGCGGACCCAATCATCAGGCGCAATCATAACGTGCCATGCGATGTGGATTTCCCATTCATCGGAAAAGAACAGGTAATGCCCGACGACCAGCCACTGCGGGCTGACCATGGTTCCGGTCCATTCCGTATCGGCGGTGATGCCCAGTTCGGGGCGGGCTGTTTCCAGCCAGTCAGTAAACTTTTTCAGCAACTCAGCTGCATTCTCTTGCCGGTCATCTTCGCCTTCGATGACCTCGAAGGTGATCACTTTAATCTTCTGCAAATCGCCGCGGTTTCCGGTAATGGTCACCGCGACAGATTTCCCGGCGCTGGCCTGGTTGGGAATAACCTCAATTTCCGCGACCTGCCCGGGGAGTATCTGGTTGTTCCGGATCGTCACCTCCGCGTTACTGGCTGTGGCTGTGATTGTCACAGCCGTTTGGCTGACTTCACCTTCATCGGTAATCAAGACCAGAAAAACACAGCGCTGTCCGGCAATCGAGAAACCGTTCAGCTGTTCTGGAATCGCCTCCATCTGAAAGGGAACCCCGGCCCCTTGGGAATCCGAACAACCTGCCGTCATGCCTGGTCCTAGACCTAAAAGCATGATCAGAAAAAGCGATAGCATCTTGCGCATAGGACACCCTTCCTTTCTTATCGATCGGGTTGCATATTCTCTTAACCTTCAGCACCTTATTTGACGTTCGATCCGGTCTGGAAGTTCCAATCTGGAAATTCCCAAAAGGGCAAAACGGAGTATCCATAATGACAAGATATGCATGATTTTCGAAATATAATCAAGATAATAGCAGAATCATGATCATTTTATCGCTATAATGAGATTAAGAATTTTATTGCGGAGGAATGTCTATGAAGACTTACGTTTTTGCCGGCGCCAGCAGCCGGGCGCTGGGAATGTTCGCCAAGCCGATGGCCAGCGAATTTTCTGAAGCTTGCCAGATCCTTGGCGTCCATGACATCAATATCGGGCGCGCCCGGAAAATGTCCGAACTTGCTGGCGGTTTTCCGGTTTTTGACAATTTTGAGACCATGCTGCGAGAAACCAAGCCGGATCGGGTCATCGTCACCACCGTTGACGCCTACCACAGCGATTACATCATCAAATCCCTGGAAATGGGCTGCGATGTCATCACGGAAAAACCGATGACCATCGACGCGGAACGTTGCCGGGCTATTCTGGCTGCGGAAAAGGCAACCGGACACAAGGTCATCGTCACGTTTAACTACCGCTACGCCCCGTTTGTGACTAAAATTAAGGAGCTGGTGGCGGCCGGAACGATCGGGGAGATCTTCAGCGTTCATTTCGAATGGCTGCTGACCCGCGACATGGTTTATGGCGCTCATGGCACCAGCTACTTCCGGCGCTGGAACGCCCGGATGGAGAAGAGCGGCGGCTTGCTGGTTCACAAATCGACCCATCATT
>DOFA01000213.1 GCA_003532195.1 Clostridiales bacterium | reverse complement strand
TGAGCCAGGTGGCGGTCAATCGCCTGCCTGTCCTTGGCCAGTTCCATTTTATCGACTCCGCCAAATAGCCTCAAGTCGCGGCCGAACTTCTTCCTGATCTTGAGGGGGTCCATTCCGGCAGCTCTTTCCAGGGGCCATATCGCATCGACGCCACATTCCATCAGAAGTGGGATCAAAGCTTCGCAATTGCCATCCGTATCGACCATGACATAACGGACGCCGTTCTTTTTGAAGAAATCAACCAGCCTTCGCATATGCGGATAGATGAATTCCCGATATTGGGCCGGGCTGAGAAGCGGCCCGTTTTTCATCGACATATCCTCGTTGATCATGACATAGTCGACATCGGTTTCCCGGAGAACCGGCCGGGACACTTCAATCGTGAAATCAGCAATGAACGCCATCATTTCATGCATCAAATCTGGTTGATCATACCAGCCATAGCAGACATTTTCCGTGCCCATCCAATCCCTGGCCAGCCAGAAAAATCCGAGCGTACTGCAGTTATTGCCGAGGATCAGGGGGTGTTCCCGACGGCTCCAGCCCGGCAGCAGGATTTCTTTCCACTGCGCCGGATACCGGGCGCCCAGGTTAGCCTGATACCTTTGCTTCATTTTCTGAAAATCGTGCCTGTCTGCTACCGGAAAACGCAGGAACTGGTCCATGCTGGCCCGCGTTCCTCTGACTTCGCCTTCGGTCAGTGCTTTGCGGACTCTGCCCACGTTGTCCTGAAAGACTTCATACCGGTCGGTTTTTTCGAGAATGGTGTATGCAAAGGCCGGCATTATTCCATAATTAACCGGTATGAATTCCCGGCAATCCATGCCGAAATATTCTTCCCCGGCCCACCAATCCCAGTGCAGATCAAATTCATTCAGGCCTTCGCTGATCCATCTTTCTTTGGTTTGTCCCCAGACGCCGGCTTCGTAATTGGGCACCCGATCGACGGGCTTGTATGCCATGGTATTGAGGAATCTTTCTCGGCTATTCATGCGGATGCTCTCCCTTGCGTAATAAATAAGACAAAACGATCATATGGATAATTTTTCGGATCCTCAAGCGATCCTCGCGACCCGATCGGGAAGAACAACCAGAGGCTTGTCGAATGGGCCATTTCACAGTATGATAATCCTTGTTAAGTATACTATAAGCGATCAGCCGGCACAGGAGAATGGATATTATGTGCAATCAATGGGACAAAACGAACATCCATCATGATCCGTCTGAGCTTCTGGCCTGGCCAGTAGAGCCAAGATCGTCGCGTTTAAGCGGCCGGCTGGGTGTCCTCGACTATAATGTGAGACAACAAGTCAGCGTTCATGCGCATCCCTTTTATGAACTGGTGCTGATTAATCGTGGCAGCTGCATGCACCAATTTCGCGGCCGGGAAGAAGTCTTGATTCCCGGTGATTTTTTCCTCATCCCTTTGTATGAACCGCATGCCTATTCCATCTATGATGAAACGGAAATCATCAACTGCCTTTTTCAGCCGTCTGTCCTGAATTCCAGCCAAACGGAACCGGAACAGAAGACCGTGCAGAAGCCAGCGATTGAGCGAATGCTGGATCCGGGGCCGTCCTGGCGGGTGGTTCATCTGCCTCCCGGTCAGCTGGCTTACGTGCATAGCCTTTTGCAGCAAATCAGCAGCGGCGTGCGATCCGGCGAAGGGCCATTGAATCCGGCCGATTTGGATGACTCCGTTTGTTATCATTGCCTGTATCTGCTCTTGCTGGAACTAGCCAGACACAGTGAAAAAACCCTGCTTCACGACAACAGCCAACGATCGGCCCCGGTATCCCCAGGCATTTTCTCCAGTTCAGACGATGGCCGCCTCGTGATCGGCACTCTTCTTGCTTTTATGCAGACGCACTTGCGGCAGCCGATGACCTTACAGCAGCTGGCTAATCAGGTCCATCTCAGCGAAGGACATTGTCGCCGGTTATTTGTCCGTTACACTGGCTATTCGCCGATGGCTTTTCTAAACCGCCTGCGCCTGAACCAGGCGCTTTCTCTGCTGGAGAAAGGCGACCAGACAGTCAGGGAGGTCGCGGAACAGGTTGGTTTTCCTGATCCCGGATATTTCACGCGCCGGTTCCGACGACAGATGCAGGCTGTGCCGCGGGATTTTCTGCCGCGGCTAAGTTAGCTCAATTTGTTCTTCATCAACGTCATCATTGGGCGGATTGTCTTGTGTTGCAAATAAATTCGCTTCGATCAGGTTATCAGTTGCGGGCAATTGGGTTTGGCCATACAAATATTCCAGATCAAGATACTCTAAAGCCGCTCGCAGATAAGTGCGCACCGGCTGGGCGCCCAAGTGCCGGATCAGATCGGCGCCGGACAGCGCGGCAGTCCATTGATATGCCTCGCCATGCAGTCGGGCGACCTCATCGAGGAGCCGGATCAGGTCAGATTGCTGTGCCGGCAGGATTTGCAAAGTGTCGGCGCTGATGGCCTTGGCGAAGAACTGCCGCATTTCCTGAGCCGCGTCGTCTCCGTCCCGCATCTGCGCCAGCTCCGGCATGACCGAGCGGTCGTCATTGGTTTTGCCATACCAGAGATCATCCTGCAAACGGGACGCCGCCGCGGCGACCGTATAAATCGGATACTTCATCGTGCCCGCCCAATTCAGGAGCCAATGCAGATTTTTATAAGCTTTATAGCGGGAAAGCTTGCCCAGTCGACCGATCAGCTCAACTTCATCGATCAGGATGATCCAGCCTTCAAAGCCGCACATCTGGATCACGTCGGCCATCAAGCCAAAATAGGACGGCATATGTTCCGAAGCTTTGAATTTAAACTTGGGCAAGGCCGATCCTTTGATCGCGCGGTGGATATGCCCCAGTTCGCCGGCCGGCAGACGGACGCCGGTTAAGTCGCCGTAAAGTTTTTCCTTGTCTTCGCCCTCGGCAAAAAAATAATCCTCTAAAACCTGAAGCGGCAGCGCGTTCGGATAGCGGTCGTTCTCAAAGAGGACCGACTGCCCGATATCGGCCGGCGACAGGTGGTTTAAATATTGCTGAATGCCATCCAGCGTTGAATTGGGGGTCTTGATCCGCGGGGCGATCTGGCTGTAGAAATGCTGCAGACTGTGGCAGGAAACTTCACGGCTGAGCGATATTCGGCTGACGGCAAAGTTACGGTCCAGAGCCAGATGCTCGATGGTCGTCAGGGCATGGGTTTTGCCTTGGCCATATTGTCCCCAGATCAGACGGCCAGCCGGAACAGTTCCTTCCGCGAACAAGGACAGATCGCTTAAAATCCGCGAGGAAACCGCTTCCCGGATATCCGGCAGCAGGCGCGTCGAGCGGCGCGTCGGAATGCCGGAGCGCAAAGACTCGATCACGGAGATGGCGTCGCGGGTATTCATGAAATCCCCCCTGTCAGGCCTTCATC
>DOFA01000146.1 GCA_003532195.1 Clostridiales bacterium | reverse complement strand
CAAAAAGGATTCTACATGGTATCTTCGGTATCCGCCGAAGCGGAACAGCCGGAAAAGATTGTCAAATTCGTCGACTACCTGATGTCTGAAGAAGGCGACACGCTGATCCGCTACGGCATCGAGGGCGTCACCTACGCCATCGTCAACGGCGAGATCGTCCGCGACGAAGAAGCTGCCAAGACCTACGGCATTGAAGCCGGACACCCCTTCCGCCAAATCATGCAGCCGACGGCGATCAACGTGCTGCCCAAAGACGACCCACGCGCTGAAGATCTGGCCGAAAAAGCCCAGGTCCTCTACGATGGTCCTTTCTATCCGGCAGCCACACTCAGCCCACCGTCCCTGAAGGAAGTCGCCACCATGCAAGGCGCTGACTTCGTGAAAAACTCGATCACCGCCATCATTACCGGCAACGATGACCCGGCGGCCGCATGGGACGCTTTCATCGCCCAATGGAAATCAACCGGCGGCGACACGCTGGTCGAAGAAATCAACCAAGTCTACGAAGCCAGCAAAAACTGAGCTAACTGATTATTTGCCACTAAATAAAGAGGCTGTCTCAAAAAGAGGCAGCCCCTTTATTTTTTCATTTTTTTATGCCCTGTAGTGGACAGCGAACCCGTTTAAAGGCCTAAAATGCGTTTCATGTTCAGGCCAAACACGTCCAGCTTCTGCTCGTAGGTCAGCTTCGACAGGGCTACCCGGCCAAAAGCGCTCCGGGGATCAAAAAACGGCATGTCGGAGGCATATAGGACTTTCCCGGAACCGACATTTTCCACCAGCCATTCGACATTCCCTTCGCGCACGATGGAAAGGGCCAGGTCGCCGTAAACATGGGTGTGCTGGTTGATGATCCGGATGCTTTCTTCCATGCCTGCGATATCGCCGCCGAAATGGCCGATCAGAAAAGGTATGTCCGGGTACTGCCCGGCCAGCCGGCCGATCGCCTGAATCTGGCCGACGCCCCAGGTGTGAATGAGCACCGGGCAGTGGTTCTGATTGGCATATTCGTAAACCGGCCGGTAGTTCTCGTGTTCGATCGCCACTTCGTGGCAGGAGGGATGCAGCTTGATGCCCATCATCCCCGGTACCGCGAAGCAGCGGTCCAGCTCGCTGAGCAGATCGCCGGGATAATGCGGATTGAGCGTCGCGTAGCCCCAGAACCGGTCCGGATACTTTTGCAGGGCTGCGATGACCAGGTTGTTGCCATAGACGAAGTCCGGTCCAATAGAGGCGTGGGCGGTGATCATGACCCGGTCGACGCCCAGGGCATCCATACTTTCCAGCATTCCTTCCGCATCGCTGTGCGGCGCGTTGAAAGCGTGGTAGGAGCCGATATGGCTGTGCGAGTCGATGATGCAGACATCATCCAGCGGCTGGCCCTTGCGGGCTCTTTCATAGATGCTGTCGATGGAAACCATCCCTTTCTGCGGCCGGCCGATTTTCTGGTTGCTGCCAGATATTGCCGGGTATTACCGGGTGTGGCGGAAAAAGTGCCAGCCGCCCAGCGTGGCCGGATTGCCGGGGTCGCCTTCCAGCAGATCCGTATAATTCTCGGCAACTTTTCGGAAGGCATGGGCATACTGTTCGATAATCTCAGGACGGTACTTTTTGAACCACGGAATCGAATAGACCCGGGCGCCGATCGCCTCGCTGACGGGTAAATCGGCGTCCAGCTCACGAACATCCCGCATCGCGTTGGCGATTCGGGTGGGTTTGCCATGTCCGTATACATCGCGGGTGTTAAACAGGGAATGGGTATGTAAAGCCGCGTTGCATCCGGCGGAGCAATCCGGAACGCCTTCTGCCCGCACGGCTTCCGTGAAGCGAGTGACGGAAAGGCCGCCCAATTCCTCCGGACGGTATAGACCGCGGGCCGCGTACCAGCCGGCCATGTTGTTCTGACCGTCATCAGCCACGCGATGGGCGCGGATTCCCGGCACGCCCTCGAGCAGGTCCCAGAAATAATTCATCGCTTTACGGATCTCGACGCAGCGCTCGTCATAATACTTGAGCTGAACGCGTCCGAGCGCCGAACTGAGCTGGTGCATGCGGTATTTGTAACCACCCTGCGGCAGCCCGAGATGCGGTTTCAAGTAATCCGTCTGAATGGAGTTGTTAAACATCTCATAATGTCCCAGCGACAAGGCCCGCTCATAGAGCTCCAGATCGTCGGTGACCAGCATGCCGGCCTCGCCCGCAACCAGCGATTTGCCGCTCATCAAGGACATCGCCCCGACATCGCCGATCGTGCCCAGCTTACGCTCTTTGTACAAGCCGCCCTGGGCATGGGAGACATCCTCAATCACTTTGAGTCCGTGTTTGCGGGCAATTTCCATAATCGGATCCATGTCGGCCGGGTGCCCGAGGTAGTGGACGACCATGATCGCCTTGGTCCGCGGACTGATCCGGTGTTCGATATCCTGTGGATTGATGCAGAGCGTTTCCGGATCGATGTCGGCAAAGACCACCGTCGCGCCGAGGGAAAAGGCCTGCAAACCGGAAGCCCAGTAAGTGATGCTGGGACAGATGATTTCATCACCGACTCCGACCTTGCAGCCGTACATGGCTGCCTGCAGGGAGGATGTTCCGTTATTGAAGCCGAGGGTGTATTTCGTGCCTTCCCAGGCGGCGAACTCTTTTTCGTATAAACGGGTGACATCGGTGCCGGACATGCCGCCGCGGCGCAGAACTTCCAGAACTGCCGCTTCATCCTCCGGTGTAATGATCGGCCAGGTAAACAGGTCGCCCCGTTCGGAAGTCACCGCCTGCGGGCCGTCCAATAATGCCAGTTTCTCTTTCATTTGATAATCCCCCTGTCAGATTGCGCCAATGACCTGGCTGCTTATGGTACCATTCTATCCGGGGATCCGGCCCAATTCTCCATGGATTTGACGGAAATATGGGCCTGCACAATGAAACCCGATCCGGCTCAGGAGTTCCGGCGCATAAAACCGGATGTCCAGATCAGGAAGCGCAGCCCTTCCGGTATTGCCTGGGCGTGACGCCGGTTTGCTGGCGGAAGACTTTATTAAAATGATTAACATTGTTGAAACCGGTTTCGCAGCTGATATCGAGTACGCGCATGTCGGTAGTCTTGAGCATTTCGATCGCCTTATTGATGCGGATCATGTTGACATGCTCCGTGAAGGTCCGGGCGGTGATGCTTTTAAACAGATAGCGGAAATACGACGGGGACAGCATGAATTTCTGGGCGATTTCATCCGTGCTCAGTTCTTCCTGATAATGCTCACTGATGTATTGGACCGCGCCGAGAATGGCGTTTCTTTGATGGCCGAACAGGGGCTGCGGCTCCGCGTCCTGCAGATGCCGGGTAAAGGCGCGTCCGACCAGCACGAGCAGTTTCAGCAACAGCGATTTGACTAGCAGGACATAGCCGGATTCCTTCTTCTGATACTCTTCCAGGGCTTCGCGCAGGATAGCCTCGACCTCCATCTGGGTGCGGCCGGTCAGGTTCAGGCGCGGCTTGATGTGGGATTCGCTGACCAGAAACGGTTCGATGTAAGCGAAATCGAGGAAGGTCTCGGTATTTTCGATATCGCTGAAGCTTTGATTGATGAAATCCGGTTCAAATTCAAATTCGTAGATGCCAATGTCATCATCGGCGCCGGCGCTGATTCGGTGCGGCACGTAGGGCGGTATGACAAAAATGTCGCCTTTGATGATGTTGAAGCCATAGTTCTGAATAAAATGCTTGCCGCTGCCCCGATAAATATAGTTTACCTGCATGTATTCATGGCGGTGCAGCTGGGTTGTGAGACGGTCCAGGGTATAGCGGCGGATATAAAAAGGCAGGTCGCCGGGCAGATTGTCGGCCATGCGATACAGGAGGATGTTTTGGTATTCCTTTTTATCGAGAAATCTAAAATCCATCGGCGGCAGCTCCCAGATTCGATCAGGTAACGATGCA
>DOFA01000051.1 GCA_003532195.1 Clostridiales bacterium | reverse complement strand
ATGCGAATATCCGCGCCCTCGACAACTACCCCCACGGCTGCCGCGCCTTCGCCAGCCACACCAGCCGGCAAGTTCAATTTTCCGGCCAGGCCGGCCAGCACGACGGTCCCGCTCCAACCCAGGACCAGCTCCAGACGGGTCAGCCGGCCGTCCTGCCAGGACAGGGCGATCTGGTGTCCGCCCGGCAGCCGGATTCCGCTGACGCTGCCCGCGGGCCAGGCCGGCGGCAGCGCCCGCAGCAGATGGACTTTGCCGCCCCAGCTCTGAGCCAGGCTTTGCAGCACCGCTTCCACCGCCCCCAGGTTGCCGTCGATCTGGAAGATCCGCGGCGGATGCAGGTCCAGCAGGCTGACCGTGGCAAATTCTGCGATCATCGCCGTCAGGTGTTTCCACATCTCGGCGCCGCGGCCGATCCGGGCCGACAGGCAGGCGACCCAGGCCCGGCTCCAGCCGGTGTGGNNGCCGAAGTTGCCGTCGATCTGGAAGGGCGGATGGGTGTCGAAGAGGTTCGGCAGGGTCGATTTCGCCAGCAGGGCGACGACATTCTCGTGGGCCTTCTCCGCGTCGAGCAGGCGGGCCCAGAAGTTGATGATCCAGGCCCGGCTCCAGCCGGTGTGGCCGCCGCCGTGCGCCAGGCGGTAATCGAGCGACTGGATCGCCGCGTCGTATTGAGCCGGCCGGTCGATGGGATTGAACAGGCTGGAGGGATAGAGGCCGTACAGATGGGAAAGGTGCCGGTGTCCCGGCTCCACCTCTTCGCGTTCCCGCTCCCACTCGAGCAGGCGCCCGTCCGGCCCGATCGCAAAGGGTGGCAGCCGGTCGCGCATCCCCTGCCATTTTTGCCGGGACGCCGCGTCTGTGTCCAGGATCTGCGAAGCCTGGATCGCATAACCCAGCGCGTCATAAATCAGCTGCACATCCATCGCCGCCGAGATACCCAGGCTGACCGGCCAGAAGCCGGTGCCGGCAAAGCGGTTTTCCGGCGACTGGCTGGGCATGACCTGCAGCGTGCCGGATTCGTCCGCGACCAGGTAATCTTCAAAAAACAGCGCGACATCCCGGAGAAAAGGATAGGCACGGTCGCGCAGGTAGTCCCGGTCTCCCGAATAAGCATAATGGTTCCAGACATGCCAGGCCATCCAGGGCGCGGCGCCCACCCAGACGGACCAGCCGCAGGACTCAGGCGTCGACCGTCCCCAGGCGTCGGTCTGCAGCGGCAGATAAATGCCCCGGCAGCCGTAAAGATCCCCGGCCGCCTTGCGGGCATGGGGGACAAAGCGTTCCAGGTATTTGACCAGCGCTTCGGCGCATTCCGGCATGGCGGCCGCTTCGGCCATCCAGTAGTTCATCTGCAGGTTGATGTCCAGATGGTAATCGCATTCCCAGGGCGGATCGATCCGGTCATTCCACTTGCCCTGCAGATTGGCCGGCAGTTCGCCGCCGATCGACGACGCGGCCAGCAGGTACCGGCCGTAATTAAAATAAAGCAGAGGCAGTGTCGGATCTTCGCCTCCGGCGCGCACTTTTTCAATGCGTTGATCAGTGGGCAGCTCCGAACCGGGCAGCGCCACCTGCAGCGACAGCCGGCCGAGCAAGCCGGCAAAAGCGGCGCTGTGACTCCGGAGCAGTTCGTCCCAGCCGCCGGCCGGCAGCGGCTGATGGGCCGCTAGTTCCTGGTCGATGCCCTGGACGCTGGTGCCGATATCGACATAGGCCAGCAAAGAACTGGCGTTGCGAATGCGTATGCCCTGGCTTTCCGGAATGATTTCGCCATCGGTAACCAGCACGACCGTCGTTTTAAAGTCGATGCCGCCCCGGAACCGGCAGGTGTAAACGATGCCCTGCCGCGAATACTCACAGCATTCCTCGGCTGCGGGATCAGGTACGCGCGTATAATTCATCCGGCCGGAGAACTTGCCCGAAGGCGCGCTCCAGTGCCCGATAATCAGCTGGCATACCGGATCGGCGATAAAAGCGGAATCAACGATTCCCGCCTCCGTCTTTCTTCTTGCCTGCGCTACTGCGCGCACGATATCGAGCTCCCGGCTCAGGAAAGCCGTGCAGGAATCCGGCGTAAAACAAAGGTCGCCGGCCGGCTGATAAGGGTCATTGTTATTGGCGGCATCCGAAACGCCGCCTTTGCCGGCAAACCAGACATTGGCCAGGCTGGTGGCCCGGAAAAATTCGCCGCGGCGCAGGAGCTCCCGCACTTCGCCGAGATGCCCGGCGACTGGTTCGTTGTCGCGATCCCTGTGCGCGCCCCGCCACAGCCACTCGTGATTGAGGCTCAGGCGGTCGGTCTGTTCGTCGCCCCAAACCATCGCGGCCAGCCTCCCGTTGCCGATTGGCAGACCTTCCATCCATTCCCGGGGCGCGGTTTCATACCAGAGCTTGTTTTGCACGGTTTTCTCCTCTATTCTTCGGCATCGTCCGGATCCCGGCCGATGCCGCATGGTTGAAAATAATAAAATGGCCTGTCCAGGACAAAGCCATTTTATCATTCCTGTTTCCTTCGGATCAAGGGAGACCGCTGATAGAAAAAACCGCTGACTAAAATGCTGCCCGATATGTTGCTTGAACTGTTGCCTGTCCAGCCTTAAGGGAAAATGCCGCGGATCTTCTTGCTCTGGATCAGCCGGTCCATCGACAGGAGCAGGGCGCCGTTGCGATAGGTCTCCTGATACTTTTCCTTCATCTCGATCACTTCGTCGAAGGCTTTGGTCATGATTTCCTGCAGCTGATGGTTGATGTTGGTTTCATTCCAGTAGAGGCGCTCGATATTCTGCACCCATTCGAAATAGGAAACGACCACGCCGCCGGCATTGCAGAGGATGTCCGGGAAGACGGCCGTGCCCTTGCAGTTGAGGATCTCGTCCGCTTCGTGGGTGATCGGGCCGTTGGCTGCTTCGATGATGACCTTGGCCTTGATGTGGTCGGCGTTGTCGGCTGTAATCTGATTTTCCAGGGCGGCCGGGATCAGGACGTCGCAGGCGCAGGCCAGGAGCTCCTGATTCGTGATCCGGCTGGTTTTCGCATCGATCGGATAATCGCGCAGCAGGTTTTTCTGCTTGACAAATCCGGAAATGGCGGAAATATCCAGGCCGCCGGCACAGTACAAGCCACCGGAAACGTCGCTCAGGGCGACGATTTTGCAGCCGTCCTCATAAAGGAGGCGGGCGGCGGTCAGGCCGACGTTGCCGGCGCCCTGGACGGCGATTTTTAGTTCAGTCCGGGGCAAGTGCAAATGTTTGGCCGCCAGGTCGTAGATGATCTTCACGCCGCGGCCGGTCGCGTCAGCCCGGCCCAGGGAGCCGCCGATCTGGAGCGGCTTGCCGGTGACGACGCCGGGAACCGCGTAACCCTTCATCATGCTATAGGTATCCATAATCCAGCCCATGATTTCAGCGTTGGTATTGACATCCGGCGCCGGGATATCCCGTTCCGGTCCGATGATCGGCAGGATCATCGAGGTGTAGCGCCGGGTCATCCTTTCCAGTTCGCCTTTGGACAGTTTTGCCGGATCGACCGTCACGCCGCCCTTGGCGCCGCCGTAAGGAATATCGACTACCGCGCACTTCAGGCTCATCCAGAAAGCCAGCGCCCGGACTTCATTTTCATCCACGTCGGGATGGAAACGGATACCGCCTTTGCAGGGGCCGCGGGTGCTGGAGTGCTGGATCCGGTAACCTTTAAAAACCTTGACAGTGCCATTGTCCATTTTCACCGGGATCGAGACACTCAGTTCGCGCTCCGGGTAGAGCAGCGCTTCGAATTCGCTGGGCTGATACCCCAGTTTCAGCGCCGCGGCTGTCATGTTGGCGACTGTTTCCTGGTAAGGATCATACGGAACAGACTCCGCGCTAACATTTTTTTTATTCTTGGTTCCAGACATAATTTTTCTCCCTTCAATCTCCCGAGTTTCATGAAATGCTGACCATATTATACTGTAATTATAATTGTATACAATCCTCTGTCTCACCC
>DOFA01000191.1 GCA_003532195.1 Clostridiales bacterium | reverse complement strand
GTCGGTGCAGGAGGTGATGCTTTGCTTTGCCGTGATCCACATGGCTTTTGCCCTGAGCGAATGCTTCGCGCGCGGCTTTGACGCTTTTTCCCAGGTCGTGTCGCACGGCGAATTCGACCGGATCCTGGTCCGGCCGCGCAACACGGTGCTGCAAGTGCTGGGGGCCCGCTTCGAGTTCTCCCGCATCGGCCGCCTGGTCCTGTCTATCATTGTGCTGGGCGTGGCTGTCCATGGCCTGCCGATTGCCTGGAATCTCATAAGAATCCTGACCCTGGTCCTGATGATTCTCGGCGGCGTCGGCATCTTCACCGGGATTTTCATGATTTCGGCGGCTTTTTGCTTCTGGACGCTGCAGGGGCTGGAGGTCATGAACATTTTTACGGATGGCGGCCGGGAGATGGCGCAATATCCGCTCGATATCTACAAAAAGGAAATCACCCGCTTTTTTACTTATGCGATTCCTTTCGGGCTGGTCAATTATCTGCCCTTGCGCTTCCTGCTGGATCTGCCCGGCAGTTCGCCCTGGCAGGCATTTCTGCCGCTGCTGGCCCTGCTGTTCCTGATCCCCTGCATCCTGCTCTGGCGAATGGGTGTGCGGCATTATCAGTCATCGGGAAGCTGAGCCGGCAATTGCCCGCCGGCAATTCGGGGCTTATAATAGACCTATCATAAATAAGCGGGAGGATATCTTATGAGCATCCTGGAGAGAATGAAACTTGACGGCAAAGTCGCCCTGGTTACCGGCGGCGCGCGCGGCATCGGCCGGTGCGTGGCGACTGGCCTTGCCGAAGCCGGCGCTGCCGTGGCCATCGTTGATCTTGATCTGGCTGAAGCTGAGAAGACCGCCGCCGCGATCGCCGGGGAAACCGGCGCCGCCACCCTTGCTGTGCATACGGATGTGACCGACCCGGATGATGCGAAAAAGATGGTCGAAACCGTGGTTGCCAGATTCGGCCGCCTGGACATCGCCTTTCTCAACGCCGGCATTTGCTGCAACGAGCCGGCTGAGTCCATGTCCTATGCTAACTGGAAAAAAGTCATCGATGTCAATCTGACCGGCGTGTTTCTGACCGCCCAGGCGGCCGGCGCCTGGATGATCGCCAACCAGGTCGCGGGTTCGCTGATCTGCACCGCTTCCATGTCCGGCCATATTGTCAACCAGCCGCAGCCCCAGTGCGCTTACAATGCTTCGAAAGCGGGCGTGATCATGCTGGTCAAATCGCTGGCCGTCGAGTGGACCGGTCACCATATCCGGGTTAACAGCATCAGCCCGGGTTATATCGCAACCGACATGACCAAGCGTGCCAAGCAGTGGATTCCGGACTGGAACCGGCAAAATCCTTCCCAGCGCCTGGGGCTGCCGGAAGAACTGCAGTCCGCGGTGCTGTATCTGGCCAGCGATGCTTCCAGCTATACGACCGGCTGCGACATCATCGTCGATGGTGCCTTCACCTGCGTTTAAGTGACGTCAATCCGGGCAGCTGGATCTCCGGAAGGCTGGACCGGATTTGCTTTGCGGCGGAACGCCTCGGGTGACAGTCCGGCTTGCCTGGCGATGAATCGGCTGAAATAATAAGGGTCGGCAAACCCGAGCATCCCGGCGATTTCTTTGATCGGCAGATGGGTTGTCGCCAGTAGGTCGAGGGCCGAATCGAGTTTGCGCTTTTCCAGATACTGCTTGGGCGAAAATCCTGTGTAGCGGCTGAATTTGTCCCGGAAGCTTCGTTCGCTCATCTGGCTCAGGCGGGCCAGCTCGCGAACCGTATGCTGGACGCTCAGATCCTGCAGAGTATTGCCAATGAGAGATTCGAGCCGGCTTTGATCGGCATTTTGGGGCGAGTGGATCCTGTCCAGCCAATAGGTCAGGAGAACCGCAAAAATAGATGAAGCCCGCAGCGAAGAGTAAGCCGTGTTTAAACCGAGGATCGCAAAGCAGTCATTGATGTTGCGGAATTCCTCAGCGGATATTTCCATCGTATGCAGCTGATTCTGATACGGAGCCAGGGGCAGGCTGGATTGGAACTCGAACCAGTGAAATTTCCAGGTGTTTCCGGAGCAGAAATAGCGGGCAATCTGATTCCTGCTGATCAGGAGCAGGGAATTTTGTTCCAGCAGATAATCGGACTGATCGCGCAGCCGGATCTGGCCCTGACCGGACAAGGTCCGGACGGCAATCTGGAAATCCTCACTTTGCGGAGCTCGCACGACTTTGTAAGCAGGGTCCGCCTCAACCTTCCATTGAGCGGACAAAGCGATATGTGGCGTATAATTCACAGCTGTCGGCTTGGACATGAGATCGATCATCCCAGAAACACCTCGTAAATATTATCAACAATTTTTGCCGAAAAGTCCATCTCATTTTCCGGTTTCTGCATGGCGGACCTTTGAGGCCTTGTTTATGCTTATGCTAACAAATCGTGCTGTTTACACGCTTTGCAGCAGATTTATCAGCGAAATATCAGTCTGAAAGGGATGATTGTTGTTTTATGACCCAGCTGGAAGTTTTTCAAGCGACTGTTGATCATCGAAAAGTTGAAAAACCGCTGTTTTATGCCGATTTTACCCAGGATCTTCTGCGCCGGGTCAGGCAGTTCTGTGATATTCCCCAGGGAACCGGCACCCGGGATTTTTTTGGCATGTTCCGCCCAGCGGATGTCAGTCCGTATGAGCCGTCGCAAGCTGCCACCCGCTATGACTTGCTGGAACCTTATTATACCGGCTGCAGCCAATATGATCCGGCCCGGGTGAATTGCCTGGGCGTCCTGGAAGTTCCGGGCAGCCTATACCATTTTACCCGTATCGTCAGCCCGCTGCGCAACGCCGAAGAATTATCCGAGATCGAGCGCTATCCGTTTCCCACACATGAGGGCTGTGCTCTGGTTGACCTGAGCGCTGTTGTGGCCGCGGCTCACGACCAGGGCAAGGTCGTTTCCTGCTGGTCCGGCCATCTCTATGAAAATTCCTGGCAGATCCGCGGCTACGAGAGTTTTCTCGTGGATATGCTGCTCAATCCGGAGAATTGTGACTTCATCTTCGACCGCATCAGCGAATTTAATCTGGAAACGGCCGTCGCCGCGGCCAAAGCCGGGGTTGACCTGCTCTCCACCGGCGATGATGTCGCCAACCAGCGGGACCTGATGTTCTCGATCGAGGTCTGGCGCCGCTTCATCAAACCCCGCTGGGCCAAACTATATGCCGAAGTGAAGAAAATCAATCCGCGGATCAAGATCCGCTATCACAGCGATGGCAATATCATGAGCATCATTCCCGAATTGATTGAAATCGGCGTCGACATTCTCAATCCGGTTCAGCCGGAGTGCCTCGACGTCCGGGAAGTGAAAAGGAAATATGGCGACAAGCTGGTATTGGATGGCGCGATCGGCACGCAAAGCGTCATGCCCTTCGGCACACCGGAAGATGTACGCCAGGCTGTGCGCGCCGCCCGGCGCGACCTGGGTAGCGACGGCGCCTTGATTCTGGCGCCGACCCATGTTCTGGAACCGGAAGTGCCGATTGAGAATATTCTCGCCTTTGTCGCCGCCTGCCTGGAAGACTGATTCAGATCCGCAGGATCACTTTCAGTTCCTCGCCGCTTTTAGCGACAGCAAAAGCCTTTTCCCAGTCCTCCAGCGGATAGACAGCATGGGTGAATTCGCTCAAGTCGACGGCGCCGCGCTCGATCAGCGAGAGACAGCGCTGCCAGCTGCGGTAGTTGGCGCTGAAGGAAAAATCCAGCCGGATTGCCTTGAAGATCAATTCGGTCCAGGGCAGCGTGACCGGATCATGCGGCATGCCGATCGCCGTAAAGCGGCCGCCGCGCTTGAGCAATTGCAGACCCTGAAGAATGGCTGCCGGCGCCCCGGACAAGTCGACGACCACATCGGCGCCCCGGCCGGCGGTCAGATCGCTCACCCGCTGGACAATATTTTCCTGTTGGGCGTTCAGCACGGCGGCGGCTCCGAAGCGGCGGGCCAGGGCGAAACGCTTGCGGGTGTCGCTGTCGAGACCGGTGACGAAAATGCGGGCGGCGCCGGCGGCGCGAACCATCTGCACCGCTAAAAGGGCGATCGGGCCGCAGCCCAGGATGACCACCGTTTCCTCGGGGTTGATCCCGGTTTTCTCGAGAATCGCATAGGCCGCAACACCCATCGGCTCGACCAGGCAGGCTTGCTCGAAGGTCATGGCCGCGGGGATTTCGTGCAGCAGATCCTGCCTGACGGCGATGAACTCGGCGAAAGCGCCGTCGCTGCGATATCCCGGCGACCGTTTCTGGCTGCACCAGTGGCGGTTGCCCTGCAGGCAGAACTCGCAGACGCCGCAAGATTCAAAATGCTGTTCGGCGATGACTCGCTGTCCCGGCCGGTAATTCCGGACAGATGAACCGCAGGCG
>DOFA01000042.1 GCA_003532195.1 Clostridiales bacterium | reverse complement strand
CCAAGAAAAGCGAAAGCGGATACGAAGGACCGGTTCCGGCTCAGCCTGCGGCGCAGGCGCCTGCTGGCGACGGTTTTTTCCCGGGTCCGGACGATGACACAGCTCTGCCTTTCGACATTTGACTTATTTTCGATTAAAATGAATTGATCAGAAAGGAGTATGATTCATGGCTGACATGAGACACGGCGGAGGCCGCGATTCTGGCGATAAAGAAGGCCGCGGGATGCGTCCGAGAAGATCCCGGCGCAAGGTCTGCAATTTCTGCGCGGATAAGGTTGAACATCTGGATTATAAGGATATCAATCGGTTGCGCAAGTTTGTTTCCGAGCGGGGGAAGATCCTGCCCAAGCGCATGTCCGGAAACTGCGCCCGGCATCAGCGCGAACTGACCATTGCCATAAAACGGGCCCGGCATATTGCCTTGCTGCCCTTTTCCGGAGAGTAGGCCGATTCAGGCAGGTAATTGTTGAACCGCGGCAGATGGGTATCCTTCCGCCGCGGTTTTTCTGTGGTGTGATTCTTGGTAGAACAGACCCTTGCCGCAGTTTTTTTGTCTTGATCCGGACCAGACAATCCGGCCGAATAAGGTGCCTTGTTCCGGCTTTTGTGCTAAAATATTAAATCAAGTGCTACGGGAGGTCGAAAGCCATGAAAGTCATTCTTTTAAAGGAAGTTCAGGACCTGGGCAAACCGGATGATATTGTTGAAGTTCATGATGGCTATGCCCGCAATTATCTGATCCGGCAGCATCTGGCACTGGAAGCTTCGCCGGCCAACCTGAATGATGTCAAGACCAGGAAGCAGGCCGAATCCGCCCGCATTAACCGAGAACTGGCCAACGCCAGGCAAATTGGATCTCAGATCAGCGGGCAGGTTTTCACGCTGCCGATGAAATGCGGTGAAGGCGGCCGGCTTTATGGCGCTGTGACCGCCATGGATGTCGCTGAAGCATTGGCCAAGTCCGGTTTCAAGGTCGACAAGCGGGGGATCGCCATTCACCAGCCAATTAAAACCACTGGCGAGTATGATATTGATATCCGTTTGCATACCGAGGTCAATATCAAAGTCAAGGTTCGGGTTATCGCCATTTGAGAGAGGAAGCCCGTATGCCAGATACTGGAAATGAAACCATCCGCCGGTCTTCCGGGAAAGTGCCGCCGCATAGCCAGCAAGCTGAACAATCGGTTCTCGGCTGTGCCATGTCCGGGGAAAAGCCGTTGGCGGAAATCACGGCGATCCTGAAAACCGACGATTTCTACCGCCCGGATCACCGGCTGATCTTCGAAGCGATCTGTGAGCTGTACATGAACAGCAAACCGGTGGACATCATCACGGTCGCCGATTACCTGGAAAGCAAGGCGCAGCTGGAAAAGGCGGGCGGCCTGGCTTATATCAGCTCGCTGCCTGACCAGGCCCCGGTCCTGGCCAATGCCGCACATTATGCGGATCTGGTCCGGCAAAAATCGGTCCTGCGCCGCCTGATCCTGGCGATGGACGAAGTAACAGGCCTTTGCTACGGCGACTCGGACAATGCGGATCAGCTGCTGGATGTGGCTGCCCGGCGCATTTATGATATCCGGGAAAACCGCGATGCCACAGGATTTGAAAGCCTGAAAGAAATCATGAGCCGGACGGTCAACGAACTGGCCGCCCTGGCGCGCGGCAAGCCGAGGGAAAAGACGGTCCTGACCGGATACTACAGCCTGGATAAAATTCTGGGCGGTTTACGGCCCGGCGGACTGATCATTGTCGCTGCGCGGCCTTCCATGGGCAAATCGGCGCTGGCTTTGAATATCGCTCAGAAGTCGGCAACTCTCTATAATGTACCAGCCGCCGTTTTCAGCTTGGAAATGTCTAAAGAGGAAATCGGCAACCGGATGCTCAGCACCCAGTCGCTGGTCAATTCCAAATCCCTGAATTCCGGCGAACTGCAGCCTGACGACTGGGATAAGATCGCCCGCGCCTTGCCGCCGCTGTATGCCGCTCCGGTTTACATCGACGACCGTTCGGGGACCGGCGTCCTGGAGATGATGTCAAAATGCCGGCAGCTGAAGCTGGAAAACCGCTTAGGCCTGGTCATTATCGACTATTTGCAGCTGATGAGCGGCGGGCAGAACCGGACCGAGAGCCGGCAGCAGGAGATTTCAGAGATATCGCGTTCGCTCAAGATCATGGCCAAGGAACTCTCCGTCCCGGTCATCGCTTTGTCGCAGCTCAGCCGTGCCTGCGAGCAGCGGGAAAACAAGCGGCCCCTCCTGTCCGACCTGCGCGACTCGGGCGCTATCGAGCAGGATGCGGATGTCGTGATTTTTCTCTATCGGGAAAAATATTATGACACCGACCGGGTTCAGCTGGAAACTGAAGACGCTGAAATCATCATCGCCAAAAACCGGCAAGGCGGTACCGGCAGTGTCCGACTGGGCTGGTGGCCCAAATACACGATGTTTTTCGAAAAGGACACTGGACGGGCGCCTTCGGAACCGCCGCCGTTCTGATGGATGCGGCTGGCGACGGGAGGAGCGGTATTTCCCGGGGCATGGATGATTTTTTTGAACAGGTCAGACGCTATATCCGGGTTCACGCGCTGCTACCGGAGGGAAGCCGGGTAGTTGCCGGAATATCCGGCGGCGCCGATTCATTGGCGCTGCTTTTGCTGCTGGAGCGACAGAGAAAACCGCTTGGCTTGCAGCTGATCGCAGCTCATGTCAATCACGGCCTGCGCGGCTTGTCTGCGGACGAAGACGAAGCTTTTGTCCGTTCCTGGTGCGAGAAGCTGGCCGTGCCTTGTTTCTGCCGCCGGGTCGACCTGGTTGCACTGGCCGCCGGTTGGGGCATAGGCCTTGAAGAGGCCGGCCGCCGGGTTCGCTATGGTTTTTTTGATGAAATTGCCCCGCAGGCGCTGATCGCCCTGGCTCACCACAGCGATGACCAGGCGGAGACCTTGCTGCTGCATCTCGGGCGCGGCTGCGGACTCGACGGCCTGGTGGGCATGAAACCGCGGAGCGGCCGCGTTGTCCGGCCGCTGCTTGGTCAGACGCGGCAGGCGATCGAGGCTTGGCTGACCGGCCAGTCGGTCGCCTGGCGCCGGGATGAGTCCAACAGCGAGTTGTTTGCGCTGCGCAACCGGCTGCGGCTTCAGGTTTTGCCGGTTTGGCAGACCGCCCTGGGATACGACCCGGCCCGGATGCTCTGCCGGACAGCCGGATTGCTGGCTGAGGATCAGCAGCTGCTGGATGACCTGACGCGGGAGGCGATCGGCCGTGTCCGCAGAGAGGACGGCCT
>DOFA01000268.1 GCA_003532195.1 Clostridiales bacterium | reverse complement strand
ATGCTGAACTCGATTGTCGCCATCATGATGCTCTGCCTTGCCAACGCACTGGCCAAGCGCGTGCGCGGGCAAACGATTGTATAAAGGTGAAATGACTATGGGCCAGATGCTGCAAAATCACAAGAAGAGCCTGGGGGAAAAGGTCTTTGACCTGGTCAATACCTGTTTCATGGTGTTGCTGGCCTTCCTTTGCGCCTATCCCTTTTACTATATCTTGATTTACTCCCTGAGCGACCCGCTTCAGGCGAGCAAAGGCGTGCTTTTCTGGCCGGTCATGCCCACGGTGGCGAATTACGAGACCATATTCAGATTGAGCGGGCTGCCGATGGCGACATTCATCTCTGTCAGCATAACGGTCATTTCCACGCTCCTGTCGATGTTCGTCAACGGACTGGCGGGCTACCTGATGTCGCGGCGGACCATGCCCTGCCGCAAGCTGATTTACCGCACTTTTATCCTGACCATGTATATATCGGGCGGCCTGATCCCCAATCTGCTTCTGATGATGGCGCTCGGCATATACAATACTTACTGGATTTATATCCTGCCCGGCGTGACCGCCTATTACATGATTCTGACCAAGACCTATATCGAGAACATACCGGATTCGCTTGAGGAATCAGCCAAGCTGGACGGCGCCAACTACATGGTGATCCTGATTAAAATCATCCTTCCGGTGTCGATGCCGATCCTTGCGACCATCGGCCTGTTTACAGCAGTGGGAAAATGGAACGACTATAGCACGACCCTGATCTACACCACAGACCGCAACCTGCGCACACTGCCCTATATTCTCTATCAGTTTTTGAAAGAGGCTTCCGCCATTATCGAGGAAAGCAGCGGCAAACGAATAACGACCAACAGGATAACTCCCGCCTCGATCAAGATGACGCTCGTCGTCGTCACCGTGCTTCCCATCCTGTTTGCCTACCCTTATCTGCAGCGCTTCTTTGTCAAAGGCATCATGCTAGGCGCAGTCAAAGGATAAATAACTACGTTCCGGAAAGGAGGATATAGCGGCTATTATCTCGAGTCAAACAACTTTTCAGCCCCATTCAATGTCGTACCCCAAAAAATTTTAGGAGGAGCAACCATGAAATCGAAAGTCTATCTCGTCTTTGCACTGGTTCTGACCATCGCCATGCTCGCTGCTACAGCCTGCGCTCCGGCAGAAAACACCGCTGCGCCCACCCAGAAATCGACAACCGCAGCCGGCACTACACAGACGACGGCTGCCGAGAGGGAGCCGGTCACTTTCACCGTCGCCGGAATCCTGCCTGTCAGCTGGAACGATTATCCCGAAAGCCTGACTGCCAAGTACATTCAAGATAATTTCGGCATTACCTTCGAAGTGATCGACATCACTGCCAACAAAGATGCTTTGATGGCTTCGGGAAACCTGCCCGATTGCTTCATCATCGAGAGTCATGAAATCATGCCCCTGATCGAATCCGGATTCATCCTTCCGCTCGATGATCTGATTGCCGGCTACGGCCCGCACATTTTCCCCAATGAAGATGTCATGGAATTCCAGCGGGATGCCCTGAACGATGGCGAACATATCTATGGCTTGACCGGATATTATAAAGAAGCGCAGATGCCTGGCCTGGGCACCGCAACCTGGGGCCTGAATGTGGACTGGCAGCGCTATGCTGATTTGGGCTACCCCGAAATCAATGCCGACATGGATGAGATCTACCAGCTGCTCGTCGACATGGTCGCTCTCAAGCCGCAAACCGACGCCGGCTTGCCCGTTTATGGCTCGAGCTATCCGATTATCGAAATGCGCGGCTACAGCCTATATGCCTGCAACGTGCTGGGCGAATATCCGCTCCAGGCTTACATCTCGGTTGACACCGCCACCGGCGAACTGACAGAATTGTATACGGACATCGAAGGCCCGATGTGGGAATTGAACCGCCTCTACTTTAAACTCAATCAAAAAGGCTTGCTCGATCCCGACTCGCTGGTTGGCGACTACGATGCCGACTCCCTCAAGGCCTCCAACGATCAGTACGTATCTTGCTTCTATCATGACATTTTAGGCAACGCCAATACGCTGCTGGCCAATGAAGGCGTCGCCGACGGCTACCAGTTCCTGCCGTTGAAGGGCATGTCCCTCTGGGGCGGCGCGGACTTCACCTATGGCAACCGGAACATGCGCTGCTTTGGCAAGAACATTGAAAATCCTGAACGCTTGATGGAATTCCTCGACTTTATCTACACTCCGGAAGGCAAGCGGGTTGTCGTTTCCGGCCTGGAAGGCGAAACTTACAATTACGTCGACGGTGTTCCGACCCTGACCGATGAAGTGAGCGCGGCATACATGGCCGGCGGCGACACATGGGCCAGCTACGGGCTGAACAGATTTAATGCCGGCGTTGAGTTCGTTTGTACCGACGGTTATGGCACCAACCTGTTCAACGAACTGGACTTCCTGAAACGCAACATGACGCCCATGCAACAGAGCGTCGAAGAGCATTATGGCATGTCGATGCGGGAACGCGCCGAGAAGATGTTTGCTGACGGCGAGGTCTCGGACCAAAGCACCGTGAACATGCGCGTCAATAACTCCATCTCTTCGCTGCCGGATGACCTGAACCAGAAGCTCAACAACATCAACACGATCATGGTTGAAGGCCTGGTGCAATGCGCGCTCGCGGCCGACGAAGCAACCTATGAGTCTTTGCGGGCCAGCTTGATCGCCGAAGTCCAGGAAATGGGCATTGACGAGATCTATGACTGGTATATCGCCAAGTATAACGAATTGTCTGAACTGTATAAATAATACTTACTCCATCGGACCGTTTGGCAGGCGCGCTTGTTGAACAGGCGCGCCTGCCGCCATTTCGGCATCCCGTAAGATGTCCTGTGTGAATTGAGGATCAACAAACATGCCAAGACATGCCTTTCAGGTTTTACCCGAACAAAAGATCCGAGTGATCATCAGCGCTGATGCGAAGAATGAAATCGACGATCAGTATGCCATTGCCTATGCCCTGCTCTCGCCCAAGATTGAAGTCGTCGGCATAGCGGCAGCACACTTTGTTATTCACCGGCTTCCCGACTCCATGGAAAGAAGCTACCAGGAAATCGAATGCGTTTTGGAAAAAATGGGGCTGCTGGGCCAAATACCGGTTTTACGGGGTGCGCCGCAGAACCTGGCGCATGAAAACGAGCCGATTGATTCGGAGGCGGCGCGGTTTTTCATCAAACAGGCACACACGCCCGGCCAACCGTTGTACGTTTTGAGCACCGGCGCGATCACCGATATGGCGAGCGCTTATCTGCTTGACCCGACTATTTCGTCGGGGATTGAAGCCGCTGTCTGGCTGGGCGGCAATGCTTTCCCAGAAGGCGGATCAGAATTCAACCTGGCTAATGATGTCGCGGCGGCCAATGTGATCATGGATTCCGACCTGAAGTTCTGGCTGATCCCGGTTAACGCAAGCATTGCCATGAGCGTCAGCTATGCCGAAGTGGTTCATCGGATTAAACCCTGCGGGGCGATCGGCGAATATCTGACCGAAATCACGCTGGCCAAAGGAACGCAGGAAATCGGACCCCATGAGGAGAACCGGATCCTGTGGGACATCGCCGGAGTCTCCGTAGTGCTGAATCCGAACCTGCACCGGCATCATGACATCAACGCCCCCCGGTTCGGCGAGGATATGCGCTATGTGGCGATGAACCGCGAACATGCGATCCGGGTTTATGATACGATCGACGCCCGGTTTACCCTGGAAGACCTCTACGCCAAATATGCGCTTTTCGCCAGGAACTAGAACCGGGCAGGTATTTATACCTCGTCTTTTCTAACGTATTTCATCCGGATTGTGACAGCGGTGCCGCCATCCGCGAGACTTTCAATCTGCAGTCCGTACTGCTTGCCGAAATGCAGCTGGATCCGCCGATGCACATTGACAATGCCAACCGGCGCATCGTCAGCATAAACGGTTTCATCATCCTGTTCCTGTTCCAGGATCGTACGGATATGCTTCAGCCGTTCCGGGGAAATCCCCTTGCCGTTATCCTGGACCGATATGACCAGATCCTGGTCCGCCACGGTTATTTTGATCAAGATCCGCAAGAGCCGGTCGTCGGTATAACGTCCGTGATAAATGCTGTTCTCAACGATCGGCTGGATGATGAACCGCGGGACTAGCGCGTCCTGGCTTTCTGCGTCCATCTCTGTAGACAGGTCCACCAGGTTGCCGAAACGGTAAGAGAGAATTTTAATGTAATTGTTGAGATAGGCAACCTCTTCGCTCATCGCGGTGAGTTCAGTTTCGCTTTTAAAAATCGGCCGCAGCATCTCGGCCAGGGCAATGACGCATTCTTCGATATTGTGGGCTTTCTGGACGAAGGCCATCCACTTGACCATATTCAACGTATTATAAATAAAATGCGGATTCATCTGCGCCCGGAGGGCTTTGATCTCGAGCCGCCTCAGTTTGCCGGCTGACTTCAGACGCTCGTCATAGAGATTGGCCAGATTGGCCGACATATCGTTGAAGATGCGGATGACATTGCCAAATTCATTGTTGGGCGCCAGATCCACCCGCACACCCAACTGTCCTTGGCTTACCTCTGTCATTTTGTTGCAGATGATGGCCATCGGGTGCAGGCACCGTTTAATCCAAAGATGAATCAAAAGCACCGATAATGCAATGCACAGAAGGAAGGTGATAATGAAAACCTGGTTAATCTCGTTCGCCTGGCGCACATTGGCGGTTACCGGTATGACCTTGACTATGCGCCAGGCTGGATTTTCGATCGGTTTATAAACCACCTGGACAGATTCGCCGTTCATTTCAGCCAGAAATTGCTCGGCTGGGTTATCGGCGCTATCGGGAATATCGAACGGCAGTTTCTCGCCCAGGAGCAACCCGGAGGTGGAAGCGATGATCCTGCCGTCGTCATTCAAGAGAAAGGCCGGATTTTCGTCAACCATGATGCTGTTGAGCAGCGCGTTCAACTGCACGGGATCAATGCTGATGATCACGGTGTACTGGATGCCTTTACCCCTCTCCTGATACGAGCAGCCGATCGCGAGCAGATCCTTCCCGGGCAGGAAGTAACTATCTTCCGGATAAAGATAGAAGGCCGGTTCCGAATTGCCGTATGACCAGAAAGAGTGGAAAGGCTCATTGATAATCTGCTTATAGAAGGGCGAATTCATGATCGGCACGCTGTTCTCCGGGATCGGGCTTACCGCATTGCTGATCGTGCTCCCGATCAGGGTTGTGCCATTAATATAGATATAGATCGATTCAATATATGGATAACTGCTGATGAATGTGGTCAAGCGCGAGCGTACCGCTTTCAGCTGCAGATAGTATTCATAGGTCATGGTTTTATGCCGGCTGCGTGCAATATCCCGGATCTGATTGTCAAATACCAGCAGATTCAGCGCCGAATACAGGCCGTTGCCAATTTGTGTCAATTGCTCGCCGGTTTGATTGATGGTTTGCAGGGCCATGTCTTTGTCGACTTTAAAGAGTTTATTGACGGTATAGGTATATAGGCTTTGGCTGGCTAAAAACAGCATGACCAGCATGACCACAAGCACGCCGATAATCAGCTGCCGGTAGAGCGTGCCTTTGCGGAGGAATTGTAGCAGCGATTCTTTCATGCCCGGCCCCCCGTCAGCGGGCTTTTTGCTGCCGGCAGCGGTACTCTCCGGGCGTGAGGCCGGAGAAACGCTTGAAGAGCCGGTAAAAATAAATATCTTCGGAATATCCGACAGACTGGGCGATTTGGGTGACCGAACTGTTTGTTTCCTGAAGCAGGATTTCGGCGCGCTTGATTTTACACGCGTTGATATAGTCAATCAGGCTGCGGTTCATCACCTTCTTGAATAATGTGCTCAGGTAGGAAGCATTTAAATGCGCGTGGCGGGCAATTGCCTGCAGGCTCATCGGTTTTTCCAGGTTGTCGTAGATGTACGAAAGCACCGTGATGATAACGGGCGGCATGTTCTTCGAGAAAGAAGAGGTCCCCATGACTGCGGCCGCAAAGCGGCCAAATACGGCCAGAGATTCGGCGAGGGTATTGCACGCGAGCAATTGACGCGTGTAGTCAACATTAATCTGTTCGATCGGGGCGCAGACCCGGTCGACCTGCGTGGACAGCCAGACCATCAACCCGCCCAGCGCCTCTTTGAAGGCCTCGGGCGTGGGATATTGCTTTTCTGTCAGCAACCGGACTTTTCTGGTGTATTCCTCGAGGAACGACGCCGGAATATGGATGTACTTATTGGGCAGCGCAGATAGATCGCGAGATACCAAATCCGGCAGCCAGTAGGCATCATTTGCCGTTGACGTATAGCAAGCCCCGTCGCTGGTGAAAAAGCATTGCATCAAGGCCCGTTCTGCAAGGGCCAGCGCTTTGGGTAAATCGCCGCGGCTGCTGACGCTGCTAAAGCCAATATGAACGTTGATATTGGCATACAACTTCAAATCGGTACACCAGCCGTCAAAGATCGCCTGCAGGGCTTCCGGCGTTTCGACTTGCAGCAGGACCGCGTAATCATTCCAATCCAAATAGGCTACTTCAATTTTCACGGCGCCGCTGATCCGACGCCGCAAAACCTGCAGTAAAAATTTAGTGTTTGGCACTCCAGACGTCTGATTGGCGCCGCCGCCGATTAAACGGATCCTGGCGCAAGTGAAGTTTTCCTTTTCGTCAAAACCAATCTCGTGCAGCACGGTTGAGGTGTCAGATCGTTCTGGGCTGCCATTGACGCAGGCGCGTATATATTCTTGCACGAATTCGGCCGAACCCTCCCGGTCGCTCCTGCCATGGGTGCCCTGTATCATTTCACCGGTCAGTGCATTCAACACTGCTTGCAGTTCGTCGCACTTCATGGTGACTTTCAGAAAATAATGAGAAACACCGAGGTTCAGCGCCTGCTGAACCAGGGGAAACTCATCCATGCAGGACAGAACAATGATCCGTGTCACGGTGTCGTGATTATCGACGCGAATGGCGCGGATCAGAGCGATGCCGTCCATATCCGGCATCTTCAGGTCAGTAATGATGATGTCCGGCTTTTCTTTCTGATAAATTTCATAAGCATCCAGTCCGTTCGAAGCTTCAAAAACGGTACCGATGCCTGCGGCTGGCCAATCGATCGCCGACTTGACACCAATCCTGACCAGCATCTCATCTTCAACAATCAGGGCGCGCAGCATAGGCCAAACCTCCTCCTCTTATCATTGCCAGGATTCAGATCATGCCATCATTATTTTACCATGCCGCCGCTGCCGGTGTAGATGTACATTCTCTTGACGGCCGTCCAAAGATTGTTTAGTCGAAGAGCGGCGATTTGACGAAATCTAGCCGCTGTCCACGATTTCCGCCATTGCTGCCTCGCAAAGAGAAATATAACATAGATCATGAGAACCTATCGCATACAACTTTCCCGCCTCGCAGAGCGGGGGAAGCGCGGAAAAGCCCGTAGGGCAGAAGGATGATCCGTATGCATGATGTATTAGCCGGACGGGAAAAGAACTATCTGCTGCCGTTTTTCTGGCAGCACGGCGCCAAAGAGCCGGTTCTGCGCACACTTATGGCAAAAATCGATGCGTCGTGCGTCAAGGAAGTCTGCGTGGAATCACGGCCTCACCCGGATTTCTGCGGGCCGCGATGGTTCCATGACCTGGATATCATCCTGGACGAAGCCGGCATGCGCGGCATGCGCGTCTGGGTTCTGGATGACAAGCAATTTCCCACCGGTTTCGCCGGTGGGTTGATCGAGACGAAATATCCGCAGCACCGCCGCCGCATGCTGGATTATTTTGTTATCGATGCCTGCGGGCCGGACGCGCACGCTTCGTTTCTGCCCGGCTCGCTGCTGCGGGACGACGATGAGCTTGTGGCGGTGGTCGCTTCCCGGCGCCTGGACGGGGGAAAAGATTGGCGCCGCGCCAAACTCGACCTGAGCGGCGATCTGATCGACTTGACCGGACGGGTAAACAGAGGCAGGCTTTACTGGCCTGTCCCGGACGGTTTATGGAGCCTGGTTGTGGTCTACACCACTTACCGGTGTAAAAACGCGCGCAGCCTGCACCTGTTGAACCCGATTTCGCCCGCTGCGGTCGATGTGCTGATCGAGGGCAGTTACGAACCGCATTATCGCCGCTACAGCCATCTGTTTGGCACAACCTTTGCCGGTTTCTTCTCCGACGAACCGACTTTTACCAACACAGACAGCGTCGAAGCCCTGATCGGCCGCCGCGACATGCAGCTGCCCTGGAGCCAGGAACTGCATGCGGCGCTGACGGATCGATTCGGTTTTGAACTGCGCCGATATCTGCCTTGCCTGTGGTTTGCAGCCGGCGTACACAGCCAGGAGATGCGGTTTGCCTATATGGATCGCCTGACAGCCCTTTATAGCGAACATTTCAACCAGCGTCTGGCCAATTGGTGCCATGCCCATGGCGTCGAATACATCGGCCATGTCATCGAGGACCTGAACCAGCATGCGCGCCTGGGGTCCGGCGTCGGCCATTATTTCCGCGCCCTGAGCGGCCAGGACATGGCCGGCGTGGACATCGTGATGCACCAGATCCATCCGGGTTATGACCAGATCACCAGCCGTTGGCACGGCGGCAACAAGACACTGGACGGCGAGTTCTTCCATTACGCGCTGATCAAACTGGCATCATCACTGGGCCACATCGATCCGCGCAAGCAAGGCCGGACGCTGTGCGAAAATTACGGGGCATACGGCTGGATGGAAGGCCTGCGGCTGATGAAATGGCTGACCGACCATTGCCTGGTGCGCGGCGTCAATCATTTCACGCCGCACGCATTTACCGACAGCGCTTTTCCCGAGTGGGACAGCCCGCCCCATTTCTACGCCCAGGGCAACAACCCGCAGTACCGGTTCCTCGGTCGGCTGTTCCGGTACACCAATCGCTTATGCCACCTGTTTTCGGACGGCAAGCCTATGGCAACCGCACTTGTGCTTTATCATGCCGAAGCGGAATGGTGGGGCGACGCCATGCTGATTCAAGAGCCTATGCGCGAACTGATGCAGCGCCAAATCGATTTGGATGTAGCGCCCTGCGACTCATTTCTGACCGAGGTTCAGGCAGTCAATGGGCAGATTAGATTAAACGGGGAAAGCTACCGCTGCCTGATCATCCCCAAAGCGGAAGCTTTGCCCGGCAGCTTTCTTGACTCTGTTCGCAGACTGCGTGCGGCCGGCGTGCCGATTTTCTTTGTCGACGGGTATCCGGCCATGACCAGCGAGGGCAGTCTGGTCGGATCCCCGGAAACCTTAGGCGAGTTAGTCGCGCTGGCAGACCTGGCGGCGCGGGTGATTGCCGGCGGGTATCCGGATATCCGGATCAAACCTGTCTGCAGGCGGCTGCGGGCGTACCACTATCAGCGCGGGAATGCGGATTATTACCTCTTTTTTAATGAGGAACCGCGGGAAAGCCTGGCTTTCACCGCCCAGCTTCCGGCAGCGGATCACCTTGCAGTTTATGATGCTATGGAAAACCGGCTTCTGGCTATCCGGCAGGACGGAAATCGGGTCACGCTGAACCTGGATCCTTACCAATCCATTGTTTTAGTTGATTCTCCCGATTCCCTCCCCATCTGTGCCGATTATCCGGACACGGCGGCTTTGGCTGGGATCGAGATCACCGGCCCTTGGGATATCAGCCTGGCGACGTGCGCCGAATACCCGGCGTTCAAACCCTGGAAATCATCTGCCCGTGCAGGCGATATCAATGCGGAGGATGAAAAGCCAGACTTCTCCGGAACTGTCCGTTACGAAGGTTGCTTTTCTCTTGAACAGATGACCGGAAAATTGTATCTCAAGCTGCGGTCAGTCTACGAAACCGCTGAGGTATGGATTAACGGGCAGTATGCAGGCTGGCAGCTCAGCACGCCTTATCTGTTCGATTTGGCCGGACTTGCCTGTGTCGGGAAAAACCGTCTGGTTATCGAAGTTACCAATACGCTCGCCAAACAGGTGGCCGATTACAGTTCGGCAATCGTCAAGCAGGAGCCGGGCGGCATGCTGGAAAATCCCTTGCTGCTGCTCGGACAATCAACCGATTCACCCACTTTTGGCCCCGCTTGAAGTTTCTGTCATATTATTTTATTACTTGGCATTTATTTGTTATAATTCTCTTAGTACCATCAAGCAGTATCATCAAAAAAAATTACCAGGAGGAATCGATTATGGCTTTTTGTGGAAAATGCGGTGCCAAGAATGATGACGGCGTGGCCTTCTGTTCCGCTTGCGGCGCGCCTCTGGCCGCGCCTGAGCAACCAGCGGCCCCCGGCGGCCAGCCCAATGACTTTAACGCCAAGTTCCAAAACCTGAACAACACGGCCGACACGACGTCGGAGTACAGCCAGCAGGATATCGATCAAAACAAAGGCATGGCTGTCTTGTCATACCTTGGCCTCCTGGTGCTGGTACCGATTTTCGCGGCGCCGCAATCCAAGTTCGCCCGTTTTCACGCCAATCAGGGCCTACTGCTGCTCATCGCCGAGGTGGCATATGGTATCGTCCGCGCCATCCTGCTGGCAATCCTCAAGGCGATCTTCCCATGGAACCTGACCTATGGCTATCTCGGCGGCCGCGGCGTGGTCTTCACTTTGATCAGCGTCATACTCGGTCTGGTTTGGCTCGTCTTCACCGCGCTGGCCATCATCGGCATTATCAATACAGTCAACGGCAAGGCCAAAGAACTGCCCGTCATCGGTAAATTCCGGGTCCTGAAATAGCCGGGAAGAGCCGCCGGCTGGCCTGAACCGCCAGGGCATCGCGACCGTAAATCATACGCTTCCGGACATCCTCCGGCGATAATGGGAAGGTGTTTCCTGCTGCCGGCTTTTGAAGTAGCGGGAAAAGTAATAAGGATCGCAAAACTGCAGTTTTTCGGCAATCTCGCCGATCCGCAGGTTTGTCGATAGCAGCATCCGGCACGCCTGACGCAGCAGCAAGCTGTCCAGGTACTCGCTGACGGTCCGGCCGGTTTCCTGGCGGAAACTTTTCGACAGAGTGCTGCCGGACACGGACAGCTGCCGGGCCAGGTCCTGCACCCGGGTTCGGGCGGTCACCTTTTGATAAACCAAAGCGAACAGCTTCTGCAATAATTCCGAATTGTGCCCGTCTGCGCGTTCTTCCAACTGGCCGGCCGCGATAAAGCGGCTGAGGACGGCGTCAAGGTGCTGGCGCAGCGCCAGGGCATCGGCCAGGCCCTGCCCGTCGCTGAGTTGGTATACCCGCTCGATTTCCCCCGGTTCTGCCGGGATCTCCAGACAGGTGTCCAAGCCTTCGAACAGGTCAAAGCCGCTCGGCAGAAACAGATTGAAATGGAAATACACTTTCTGCATCGTCACCGGGCAGCAGTAATGACTGTTCCGGCCAGCCGGGATCAGATAAATCCGTCCGGGCAGCAACCTCGTTTTACCGTTTTCGTCAACGATAAACGCCTCGCCGGCGCGAATAAAATAGAGACGGCTAAAAGGAGAGCAGATGTTGTCAAAATGCCAGCTGCTATCCGCCTCCAGCTGGCCACTGTCGACCAAATGGAATTGGCAGCGGTTAACTCGTTCATTTAAACCTGGGTTTTGGCTGACGATCATGCGCAAATCTC
>DOFA01000019.1 GCA_003532195.1 Clostridiales bacterium | reverse complement strand
GATCTTAGTGATTTCCTGTTTGCCAGTTCCTTGTTGTCGGCTGACTATGTCTTGCCGGCGGCGCTGGAGAGCTGCCGGCAGAATCAAGTCCTTTACGGCGTTCCCTATCTGGCCTCTGTACCGCTGATTTACCTGAACCAGACTCTGCTGCGCAGTTACAGCCAGGCGACACCGGAAATGAATTGGTCCTGGGGCGACTGGCAAGCGTTTACAGCCGAGTGGCAGCAGACAATATCCGAAGCCGGACAGAGCGCCGACCGGGAAGCTCTGGCGGCATTGGCCGAAGAACCGGAAAAGCTGGCGGCTTTACTGCAGCAATCGGTATTTGCTATCGATGACCCGGTCGGCCTCCTGAATTTTTTACCGGCTGCACTGAGCTTGTCCGCCGGCTGGTCGACTTGGAACGGCAGCCGGTTCAGCTTTGACCAGCCCGCATTTGCCCAAGCCGTCGACTGGTTGAGGCAAGCCCTGCCGCAAGGGTCGACACCGGATCATCTTGATCCGGATCAAACGCTGGCGGCTTTTGGTTCCGCAACTGCCGCGGCCGACCGGATACTGTCCGGCCGGATTCTCATGTGGCTGGGCGATTCCGCGGAAATTGCCGCCTGGCATCGCCAGAAAAGCTTCACGGTCACGGAATGCCTGGTGCCGGCCGGCCCCATATCCGCAGATTCCGGCCAATCCGCAGACAATCCGGCGGAACTGACGGCGGAGGAACTGCTGATCAGGTTGAAGATACCGCTGCAGATCCGGTCTTTGCTGGTTAGTCAGAAATCAGATGATCCGGTTCTGGCGGCGGATCTGGCTGCCTTTTTCGCTCTGGATGCCGATTCACTGCTTCTGCAAAGCCGTTTCCAGCTCTATGAGGGGATGGTGCCCCTGGTTCTCGACTCAGTGGTATGGGAAGCCATGGTTGGCCGGCAGCTGGAAGGCAACCGGCTCATCGGTTTACTGGATCAGGTGCAGCATGCCTATTGCAGCGGGCAGCAGCTGGCAGTCAATTGGGATAAGGTTCTGGAAAACACCTTGGGCGCATATGGCCGGCAGATCCTGCTGGCTGAAGAGCAGGCGGAGCTGGACTCGCTTATGGCGCAGCTTATTCAAGCAGCTCAAGCTTGGCGGGAGGAATGATCATGACCGAATCAGTCTGGTTTGAGCCCCTGCGGCTTTCCGATGCCGCCCGNNCAACAATCAGCTGGCTCATTCAAAAAAACTGACGGAAATCCGCCAGGTCATCCGGGATTATCAGGTTTTGTGCGATAACCGGCTTTGGCTGGTTGGTTTATCTATGCCGGAGAACGAGCAAGAAAATCCACTAGGTGAGACGGATCGAATTGTGGTTGCAGGTTTGCAGACTGTAGATCCGTCGTCCCGGAGAATGGTTCTGCACGGATTTTCGACAACCGGAAACTACCGCCTGCCGATTCTATCTGCTATTCTGGACAAGGCTTTTCTCGAATGCGATGCCTACCGGGTTGAGTTTTTGGCTCCGGCTGATGATATTCAAGGTATAGCGGTCTTGCAGGCTGCCGGTATGACAGAAGAGGGTCGTTTGCGCAATTGCCGCTTAAATACTCAGACAAACAGACGTCATGATGTCCTGCTGTATTCAATGCTTCGGCCGGAATCACCGCGGTTCAGCACGGCCTTTGTTCCTTTTAAACTCGGTGTTTTGGCCATAACCGGCAATCAGGAAAGTTTGCTGACTGCGGATTTTATTCGCTATGGCGGTGATTTTGGCCGGCCAATCCAGCGGGAAACAGCGGAATTGCTCAATCTGCTGGATGAAAATGGCAAATTGAATGCGCGGCGCAATCAGCAGGATTTGTTGAACCATCCTTCCGGCTTATATCGCCCGGGAATATCCGATGTCGTTTGCCAGGCCGCTTCTCAGGCCGTCGATTATTTTTCCGGCCGTCTGACCCGCTTTGATGTCGCGATGGATATCTCCGGTGGCAGCGAATTTCAGCAAAAAGTTTGGCAGGCTCTGCAGGGGATACCCTTTGGAGCGACCTGGACCTATGAGGAATTAGCCCAACGCCTTTGCCCGGACGATTGGCAGGCTGCGCGCCGGATGTCCCGAGCTGTCGGTTCGGCTTGCGGCGCCAACCCGCTGCCGCTATTTTTGCCCTGTCACCGGGTTATAGGCAAAGACGGGCGCCTGGTTGGTTTCGCTGGCGGCCTGGATGTCAAAGAGTATCTACTGGCTCATGAAATTATGGGCGTGAACGAATAGGTAGAATAAATAGGCAAATGAATAAGAAGAGGAGATTAATGAGATGTCTGTACCGAGAATTCAACTAAATCCCGCTACGGTCATGGCGCCGGTTCCGGTCGTCCTGGTGTCCTGCCGCGGACCCGAGGGCAGCGAATATGCCAAGCCCAATCTGATCACGCTTGCCTGGGCGGGCATTGTCTGCTCGGAACCGCCGATGGTTTCGATATCCGTGCGCAAATCACGCTATTCCCATCGCCAGATCCAGGAAAGCGGCGAGTTTGTCATCAATCTGGTTAATGAAAAACTGCTCCGGCAAACCGATTTCTGTGGTGTAAAATCCGGGCGGGATATCGATAAATTTGCCGCCTGCCACCTGACTGCCTGCCCGGCAGCCGCCATGTTACATGCGCCGGCGGTGGCGGAAAGCCCGCTGTCCTTGTCCTGTCAGGTACGCCAGGTTCTTGAATTGGGTTCGCACGATTGCTTCATCGGGGAAATAGTCGCCGTCGAAGCCGCGGCTGACCTGATGGACGAGAAAAACAAGCTCTGTCTGGACCGTGCCGGGCTGGTCGCATACTGCCATGGGGATTATCGGTCTTTGGGCTCAATTTTGGGCTTTTTTGGCTATTCGGTCGCCGGAGATGAAGTCCTGGCCCGACGGATGCCAAAGAAAGCAGCCAGGCGATCGCCCGCAAAGGGGAAAAAATCAGATTGATCCCGCGAATTGAATTTCAGGCTGACAGGCGCTTCAAGGCCGGCCGGCGAGGACTTTCTTCAAATCGGCGAACCGGGGCAACCCGTCGGTGATGGCGATGCGCGATTCGCCCTGAATCAGCGGCAGGACATAATCGATGAAGTGTTCGTTGACAAAATTGCCCTCAGCATTGATCCACTCGCGCGGCACCTTTTTCTCGGTGTTTGCGACTTCACTGAGCGGAATCAGTTTGATCTCGCACTTATAGGGCCCGTTTTCCGGGCGCTGGAAACCGACCATGAAATCAGACAGGCCATCGACGGCGCAGCGGACGGCGGTCTGACCGGCCAGGAAAGATTCATCGACATCGGTCTGCGAAGCGAGGTGAGCCGCGCAGCGCTGCATCAGGGACAATTCGATGCCGCGGACCTTGCAGCCGATTTCCTGCTTCAGGTAATTGGCCAGGACAGTGGCTGTGCCGCCCATCTGCTTATGGCCAAAGGCGTCGATTGCGACATCACCGACCAGTTCGGGTATGTATTTGCCGTCTTTGGTTTTAACGCCTTCCGAAACCGCAATGATGACTTTCTTTTCTTTGTCGTAAACCCGGCGGACGTCCCGGAGCATGGATTGCAGGTCAAAATCGATTTCCGGCAGGTAAATCAAGTCCGGCCCGTGTCCTTTATAGGAAGCCAGGGCGGCGGAGGCAGTCAGCCAGCCGGCGTTGCGCCCCATGATTTCAATGACCGTGATCATGCCGATATCGTAAACCCGCGCATCCAGATAGACTTCCATGCAGGTTGTGGCGATGTATTTGGCGGCCGAAGCGAATCCCGGGCAATGGTCGGTGCCCCAAAGATCATTATCGATCGTTTTCGGCACTCCCATGACCTGGCAGGCATATCCGGCTTTCTGCAGATATTTGGAAATTTTATTGCAGGTATCCATGGAATCATTGCCACCGTTATAAAAGAAATAGCGGATATTGTATTTGCGGAAAACTTCAAGCAGGCGTTTGTAATCCGTGTCGTCGACTTCCGGTTTCGCCAGCTTGTAACGGCAAGAGCCCAAGGCTGAGGATGGGGTGGTTTTCAACAGCTCGAGTTCGGCAGGATCTTCCTGGCCGATATCATAGAACTTTTCGTTGAGAATGCCGACGATACCATTGGCTGCGCCATAAACCTTATCGATAAC
>DOFA01000151.1 GCA_003532195.1 Clostridiales bacterium | reverse complement strand
GCACCGCCTTCAGGCGCTCCTCGAATTCGCCACGGTATTTCGCGCCGGCGAGCAGCGCGGCGAGGTCCAGCACCAGCACGCTCTTGCCCTTGAGCGTCTCCGGCACCTCGTCGTTGACGATGCGCTGCGCGAGGCCCTCGACGATCGCGGTCTTGCCGACGCCGGGTTCGCCGATCAGGCAGGGGTTGTTTTTCGTCCGCCGGCAGAGGATCTGCATGACACGGTTAATTTCATCTTCCCGGCCAATGATCGGGTCATAATGATTGTTGCGGGCCAGCTGGGTCATATCCCGGCCGAACTTGTCCAGCGTCGGAGTCGAGCTTTTGCCGGGTTTGCCCGTTTTACCGGCGGCTTCGCCGGCTGCGGCTTTTTCGCTGCGGGCCTTGAGATTGCGGTTGATTTCGGCAATGCCCGGATCAGCACTGTCTTCCTCATTGCCGCCGGCCTCCTCCCCGCTGCCGGATTCGCCTTCCTGCGGATGATTCTGCAGGCTCTGCACCAGCTGGTTGTAAAGGGCACGGGGCTCCAGTCCGTTGGCCTTGAGAATGCGCATCGCGACGCTCTCGCCCTCCCTGATTATGCCCAGCAGCAGGTGTTCCGGTTCAATGACATCCAGCTGCCGCATGCGGGCTTCATAAGCGGCCAGTTCAACCACCCGCTTGGTGCGCGGCGTGAACATACCCATGACTTTCTCCGCATCCAGATTCTCTTCCGGGGTTACGTCTTCCGGTTCCTGGGCGTTCATCTGGGTCAGGGCTTCCTGGACTTTTTCCAGCGTCACGTCGGCAGCTGCCAGCAGTTCATGGGCTAATCCCTGCTGTTCGGCCAGAATGCCGGCCAGCAGGTGCTCTGTGCCAATATAGTTGAGTTTATAGGAACGGGCCAGCTGGTAAGCTACGCCCAGCACGCCGCCGCTTCTGTCTGAAAATCGCATCATCATGTCCTTTACCTCCAGGGTTGTTGTTTTCGTTATATCGGATCGGCGGCATTCATGACGCCTCGCCAGTCCGGCTGAGCGGCAGACCGGCCGTTACTGCAACAGCTCGCGGATGATCGTCGCCCGGGCATTGTCCCGCTCTTCCGGCGGCATGGGCTTGCCGCGGGCTTTCTGAATGCTGGCCGGACCCATTGCGGCCTGAATCCGGTTGAGATCGGCCTCGCTCATCTGCGGCAGCAGACCGAGCGCCATTCCGAACCTCAGGTCGGAGAGCAAAGAGGCCGCCTCTTCATTAGTCATCAGGCGCGCGTTGTGCATGATGCCATAGGCACGCATGACTTTGTCCTCGAGCGTGACCGGCTGCTGACGGTATATTTCCCGGCGGATTTTCCGCTCCTGTTCGATCAGCTGCTGCAGCATCCGTTTCAGGTCGTTGATCAGATCATCTTCGGTGATGCCCAATGTCAGCTGATTGGATATCTGCAGCAGGTGCCCCTGGCTCTTGCTGTGCTCGCCATATTGGCCGCGCACAGCAAAGCCCATCTTGTTCAGGCTTTCGATCACGTCCTTGAGCCGTCCGCTCAGGGCCAGGCCGGGCAAATGGGCCATGACCGACGCGCGCATGCCGGTTCCGGTGTTGGTCGGGCAGGCGGTCAGAAATCCATAGTTCTCGCTGTAAGCCATGGACAGGGATTTTTCCAGGACCAAGGCTGCGCCCGCGGCGGCCTCATAAGCGGTTTCCAGGTTCAAGCCGGGCTGCATCGACTGGATCCGGATGTGATCCTCTTCATTGATCATGATCGAGACGGCTTCGTCCCGGCTGATCAGAACCCGGCGGTTCTGGCCCGGGCGGGCCAGGTCGGGGCTGATCAGGCGTTTTTCAGCGAGAGCCTGCTGGTCTTCTTCGCTGAGCGAATCCAGGTCCAGGGTCAGGTAGCTGTGCCGGCGTTCCTCGTCGCCGCCGAAAAAGGCTTCGATGATTTCATCGGCGGCCTGGCGCGACTGCTGATTATCCATGCGGTGCGGAAAGGGGAAATGGTCGAGGTTGCGGGCCAGACGGACCCGGCTGGTCAGAATGATATCGCTTTCCGGGCCCTGATCGATATACCAGGTCATTTCTTGTCCCCCCCCTGCTCAAGGCAAATCCGGCCTTCCAGGGAACGGATCTCGTCGCGCAGCTTTGCGGCCTGTTCATATGCTTCTTCCTGGACCGCCTGCTGCAGGGAAGTTTTCAGTTCAGCCAGGCGGGTACGCAGCAGCTGCTGCTCCTTTTGTTCTTCAGTCTGGCAGACTTTACGGCCGATATGGCGGGTACTGCCCTGGATCCGGCGCATCACCGGATCCAGCCGGTCCGCGAACGATTCGTAGCAATGGCTGCAGCCAAACAGGCCGGTGCGCCGGAAGTCGTCGAAAGACTGGCCGCAGGTCGCGCAAGTGACATTACTNNCTGCCGTTGCTGCCGGCGCCGCCGAAAGCCGGAATGCCGCCGGTATTGTCAAAAACGCTGCCGCCCCCCAGAACGCCCGAGCCGAACAGGTTGCCGATGTTGCCGATATAATCCTGAATATTCATGCTGATGCCTTGTTCGCGGGCGCAGGTTTCGCACAGGTGGTGCTCGGTTGTCTTGCCCTGGCGGGTCTGCGATAAATGGATCGTCGCTTCGCGCTGATGGCATTTTTCACATTTCATGGTCGTTTCCCCCTGTTCAGCGGACGATCAGGCTGGTCAGCATGTTCTTAAAAATAGCCATGCGGACGCGGTCTTTGAGTTCCTGCGCCACATCGCCCAGCGTCTGGTCGGAGGTGGCAGCCATCAGAAGCCGGGCTTCCAGCTTGCCGATCACATCGTAATCTAAAAAATTGCGGATCAGGACCTCAGCCTCATGCTGGGACAAACTTTCGCCGATCGTGTTCAGCGCGTGCATCAGGTAGCGGGTCGGCGTGTCCATCTCGACCCGGCGGATCCGGATCCAGCCCCCGCCGCCGCGCCGGCTCTCGACAAAAAAGCCCTGGTCATTGGTGAAGCGGGTGGACAGAACATAGGTGATCTGCGACGGCACACAATTGATGCTGTCCGCCAGAGTGTTGCGGGTGATTTCCACATACCCGTTGTTCTGGTCCATCATCTGCTTGAGCAGCGCTTCGATGTGATCGCTGATGCGAGCCATGGTTTTCCTCCGATCGGTCAGTCAATTCACCGTTTTGTGACTTTGACTATCTTTGACTTACGATTTTATTATAAAGCTTCTGGACAAAATGTCAAGAAGCTCTATAAACACCGCCCCAGGCTGATTTTCCAGGCCGCCCTAGGCCATTTTTTCGTAAAGTCCGGCAAAATAAGCCCGCAATTCGTTTTGGATTTTGGCCGGCACCGGCGACTTGTAGTCCGCGATCATGGCTTCCGCTTTTTGGTGGGCGTTCTCAAGCAGAGACGCCGACTCGCAGGTCCCTGAATAATCCAGCAGTTCGTGGCTGTAAAATTCCTGGCTCCGCAAGAGCTCGATCGTCAAATCGTCCATGAGAAAATTGCCGCCGTGGCCTTCGCGCCCGAGGCTTTCCAGGCCCTTTCGCAAGTTATCCGTCGACAGGCCGGCGCTTAGGAACCGGGCCGCTTTCAGCCACTCGGTCTGGATCAGCATCATCTCGGCCGACATGCCGACGGCGTTGTAGCAGGATCCGATGCCGCAGAGGAAGTCCGCGCCGGGATTCTGCGCCGCCAGCATGAAAAGCAGCCCTTCCGCGCCGTTTTGCTGGTCATAGCGATAGGTCATGCTGCCGCCGCATTCGGCCGCGGACGGTATGCCGTATGATTTTGCCAGCTCCGTGGCGGCAATTTTCCAAAGGATCTTGTCCAGCGAGTAATAAAGGTCATGCCCCGTCCTCATGTCGCTGCGCGATGGCCCAAACGCATAGATAAATGAATTTCCGGGATTGACGATTTGCGTGAGCGCCGCCAGGAAGATGTTCTCGGCGTTACCGAGCAAGAGCGTCGAGTCCTTGCTGTAAGGCGACGTGGTGCCGGTCATCGGGCAGATCGTCGGAATAACGGTAAAGTTGTTGGCTGCCGCACCCAGCAGCAACTCGACATTGATGTCGTTTAAAGTCAGGGGCGACATGACCGCGACGGCAACCGACATCAGTTTGCTCTTCTTGAGCTCGACGCCGGGGGACAGGATGCTTCCCAGCTCCAGCCATTGCCGGAAACTGTCAACGGAGGTGGCATAGACCAGATAGTGTTTGGTATGGTTCAGCAGATGCGTCTCCAGGGCCCGCAGGCTGGATGTCGCGTCGCTGCAGTCCGTAACCGGGAAATCCATGCGGCCGATGCCCGCCACATCCTCCAGCTGCTGAGCAATGATCGTGTGCCGGCGCACATCCTCCAGGCAGGGCCGGCGCGGTTTCTGCGCCTGATAGTCGACAATCCACGGATCCGTGACAATGGCGCTGCAATACTGCCTGTCGGCGCCCAGTTCATATTCCTTGCCGTCCAGGGTCCGCATCGTGTATTGCCGCGGCACCTGGGCCAGCAGTTCCCGCAGGAGGACGGCGGGAATCCGGACCACCTGGGCGGCGGTATCGACTTTGGCTCCGGCCCGGGCGGCGAGTTTCAGCACGCCGGGGTGAGGTACATGAAAGCCGACATTTTCCAGCAGGTTTTCACTCGCGGTTTTGATTTCCTCGATTTGCCGTTCATTTAAAACGCTGATTTTCATACAACCCTCCGAAAAGTGGTCAGATCAGGCGCCGGAAGCCGGTATGGGCCACCGGGCCGCGCAGCAGTTCGCGGACATTGTCCTGCCGGATGGCCTGGGCGATCCGGGCAAAGACTTCGTCGATCGCCACATCGTACTGGCGGACGATCTCCAGGTTGTGGGCCAGCGTTACATAGACGGATGCGCCGCCCAGGAAGCCGCGTTCCAGCATCAGCTGCGTGTACAGCGTCCTCAGCTCTTCGCTGTTCTCATAGTTGAACTTGAAGTGCGCCAGGCAGGGGTATCCGTCGCCGGCCAGGATCTTGACGCCATGCTCGGCAGCCCGGGCTTTCCAGGAGCTGACCACCAGGGAGCCGATTTTGCCGGCATGTTCGTGCACCCTGGTTTCTGCCATTTTCTTGAGCGTGGCCAGGGCTGCCACCGGCCCGATGCTCTCCGTCCAGTATGTGCTGCTGATAAAGGATTTCTGCGCGCCTTCCATCGCGGCTTTCGTGCCGATGACCGCGCCGATGGGGTAACCGTTGCCCAAAGCCTTGGCAAAAATGGCGATGTCCGGGTTGACACCCAGCCTCAGGTGGGCACCGCCATAGTTCAGGCGCCAGCCGATCGTGATCTCGTCGAAAATCAACAGGGCGCCGCAGGCATGGGCCTTGTCCCGGATGAATTCGAGAAAGCCCGGTTCCGGATCGGTTCCCCGGCAAGGTTCCATGATCACCGCCGCCAGCCGGTTCCCGGCTTTATCGATGATGTCCTGGAAGGCTTGCTTGTCGTTATATTTGAATGGAAACGCGGTATTGCGCAGTTCCGAAGGCACGCCGACCGGCTCGAGCCCGGGCAGGAGGTGTCCGCGCAAGGCGTCGCTTTCGCCCAGATTGGCAGCCAGATACCAGTCATGCCAGCCGTGGTAGCCGCAGATGGCAATGGCAGACCGGTCCGTGGTCGCCCGGGCGATCCGCACCGCCACGGCCCCCGTTTCGCCGCCGCTGCGGGCGAACCTGGCCTGCTCCGCCCAGGGATGGATGCTGCAGAGCCTTTCGGCCAGTTCCACTTCCTCGGGAGGGTTCAAGGTGCACATGCTTCCCAGATCGATGCGCTTTTTCACGGCCACATTGACATCCGGATCGGCAAAGCCCAGCAGGCAGGCCCCAATGCCATTGGTCGACATGTCGTAATAATGCCGGTCGTCGAGATCCCAGACCTCGCAGCCGGCCGCCCGGCTGAAATAAGCGGGCCACTGGCCGGGCGCCATCATCTCCGGCCGCTTGCTGAGCAACTGCGTGCCGCCGGGTATAATCTCTTTCGCCTTCAGATACAAAGCTTGCGTCAGGTTCTTTTTTGCCTCGTTTTCCATCCCTTTATTCACATCCTTTTCCTGAATGAATTAATCTTGCAGGTCAGTCAAAGTATATAATACCCATGGAGCGAAGAACATTCTAAAATGAATCATTTTTATAAAAATATGCGCGTATTTGTAACATCTTGCCACGCGCCGTAATCACCGCTATAATCAAGGCCAGGTCACCGCGCTGCAAGTGAAAGGCGAATCAATGGAAACGGATTATCAAGCCGCCGATTTGTGGGACATTAAAACCAATATAGGTCCGATAGCGCTCAACATCATGCTCGACGCCTCATTTTTTGCCAATGACCAGCAGCACAACGAACGGCATCAGCATTCGACCTGCGAGTTCCAGATCATCACCGGCGGCTCGGGTTTGGTCCAGATCGGCGATGTCCAGCATGAGATTGCCGCCGGCAGTTACTGCATCATCA
>DOFA01000126.1 GCA_003532195.1 Clostridiales bacterium | reverse complement strand
TGCAGATCCGCGTTTTCCTTCCCCCAGGGAAAGGTCCGGCGGTTAAACGGGTCACGGTAGCCTTCCATGGCCGTTTCATCGCCGTAATAGATGACCGGGCAGCCCGGATAGATCATTTGAAACAAGATAGCCAGCCGCAGCAGGACTTCGCCGCGGCGGCGGGCGTCGGGAGACAGGCGAATCCGGGCCTGGGCTTCCCGGCTGCCGGGATCCGGCTGGCCGGCCAGGGCGGTGATGGCGCGCGGTATGTCGTGGCTGCTGATCAGGTTGTAGCTGGCATAAAAGCTGGCCGGCGGATAATTTTCCCGCAAAGACTCCAGGGTCAGGCACAGGCGTTCGGCTGGAAAACTGCCTTTGAGCCAGCCCAATAAAGCTTGCTGGAACGGGTAGCCCATAACCGTGTCGTGAGTCTGCCCGAGCAGGAAATCGCGGTAAGCGCCATAGCTGATCTTATTGCTGGCATCTTCCCAGACTTCGCCGAGAATGGCAGCGTCAGGCTTTTCCTGACGGGCAGCCTGGCGGATTTCCCGCAAAAAGCTGTCCGGCAGTTCGTCGGAAACATCCAGCCGCCAGCCGGATGCCCCTTGCCGCAGCCAGCGGCGAATGATGCCGTCGGGCCCGTTAATGTAATCCCTGTAAGTCAGGTCATGCTCATTGACGCTGGGCAGATCCTGAAAGCCCCACCAGGAATCGTAAAACAGCTGCCCGCCCTGGCGGCGGAAACCATACCAGCTGCTGTACGGGGACATCCCTTCCCCGTTGACTTCCTGCCAGGCCCCAGGTTCCGGATAACGGCCGTATTTGTTGAAATAGCGGCTGTCGGCGCCGGTATGATTGAACACGCCGTCCAGGAGAATCCGGATGCCGCGATTAGAAGCAGCCCGGCACAGCTGCAGGAAATCATCGGCGGTACCGAGCAGCGGATCGACCTGTTCATAATCTCCGGTATCATAACGGTGGTTGGATCGGGCCTGGAAGATCGGATTGAGGTAAAGCACCGTCACACCCAAACCGGCCAGGTAATCCAGTTTTTCCCGGATGCCGGCCAGGGAGCCGCCAAAAAAATCGCAGGCCAGATAACCGGTTTCCGGCCGTCCCTGGAAATCAACCTCTTCCGACCAATCCAGATGAAACAGGCGCTCCGGATAGCCGGCCGCCTGGAAGCGATCAGCAGTAAAATCTTCGTCCCGGCGGAAGCGGTCCGGAAAGATCTGGTAGATCACCGCGCCGGTCAGCCAATCCGGCGCGAGAANNGGCGCATGGGGTTCGCCGGGAAGATAGCGCGGCTTCGCGAAGCCGGTCACTCCCCGCCCCTCCAGGCTTTCGCGGTCACAGGTAAAATAGAAGCGGGCGGCAGCCGTCTCGATTTCAAACCAGTAGAAAAAGAGGCCTGGTTCCGCGGGCAGCCGCAGGTTGATCTGCCAGATTTGACCGTCAGCCTCAGCTTTGGCGCCGGCCGGATGATCAGGCGCCAGATCCCGGTCTGCCGGCTGGGGCAGCAGATGGGCACGGCTCTCCTGAAAGCAGGCCAGGCCATAGGCATAATCCAGGTATACCGCCCGGATGCTTTGTTCATCCGGAATAATCCGCAGGGACAGCCGGATGTCTGATCCAGCCGGCAGGGCGCCATACGGATCGCGATCCTCCAGGACGCGGCTGTTGTGCCGGAGCCGCACGTTCAGGCCCGCCCCGCGAGATTCCGATAGAGCTCCCGGTAAGCTCCAGCCGACCGGTCCCAGGAATAATCGCCGGACATGGCGTTTTCAGTCAGTTTCTGCCAGAGCGGCCGATTGTTGCGATATACGCCGCCGGCGGTCCGGATCGCCCGCAGGAACTCGTCCGCATCGATGTTATCAAAAGAAAAACCGGTGGCGGCGACGGTGACGGCGCTGCTGCCAGCGCCAGAGGCGGCGGCCGGATCAAACCCGGCAACCGTATCTTTCAGCCCGCCGGTCGCCCGGACGACCGGCAAGGCGCCGTAACGCATGGCAATCATCTGCGACAAACCGCAGGGTTCAAACAGGGACGGCATCAGAAACAGGTCGGAGCCGGCATAGATCCGGCGGGCCAGCGTATTGTCAAAAGCGATGCGGACTGCAAGCTGCCCGGGATAGCGGCCGGCGGCGGCGGCCAGCGCCTGTTCGTACCTGGCCTCGCCGCTGCCCAGGATGGCCAGCTGCAACCCTTCTGCCAGCAGCCGGTCTAAGATCTCCAGCACCAGGCCAAGACCTTTCTGATCGGTCAGGCGGGTGACCATGCCGGCCAAAAGCGCGTCCGGATCCGGCGCCAGGCCCAGCTGGGCCTGTAAAGCCGCTTTACAGGCACGCTTGCCGGATTGCCATGATTCGAGGCTATATTGAGCCGGGATCATCCCGTCCCGCGCCGGATCATATTCCGCGGTATCGATGCCGTTCAACAGCCCGCTTACTTTATGCGCCTGGGCTTGGAGAACCTGATTCAGACCTTCGCCGTAAGCATCCGTCATGATTTCCTGGGCATATCCCGGCGAAACGGCGGTGACCCGGTCGGCGAAAACAATGCCGGCTTTCATGAAATTGGCTAATCCGGCCTGGAGAATGCCGGATTCGGTCAGGAACCGGTCCGGCAGATCCATCAGGTCGGCGATCCTCTCCGGCCCGCTGAAACCCTGGAATTTCAGGTTATGGATGGTCAGGACCGTCCTGATATTCAACCCGTGACCGTAAGGCCGGAAATGCGCCTCGAGCAGGCAGGGTATCATCCCGGTGTGCCAATCATGCAGATGCAGGACATCCGGTGTGAAATCCATCGGCTCGCCGAGGGCGTCGAGTACCGCGCGCTGAAAAAAGCTGAACCGCTCGATGTCGAAATGATCGTCCAGGTAGATCGCGTCATATCCAAAATAATACTCATTGTCGATAAAATAAACTGGCACTCCGTCCAGATCCAGGCTCAGTAAGCCGCTGTACAGGGTGCGCCAGCCGAGTTTGATCATCGACCAGCGCCGGAAACGGAGCCGGTCCCTGTACTGGTCTTTGATCCGCTTGTACAGCGGCATGATGATCCGCACATCGAGGCCGGTCCGGCGCAGTTCGGCCGGCAAAGCGCCCAGGACGTCGCCCAGGCCGCCTGTCTTGGCCAAAGGCGCCGCTTCCGCGGTAACCATCAGAATTTTCAGGTCCTGCCGCGGCCGGCTCATACGACCGCCCCCTTGCCGATGACAGCCGGATAGTCCGGTTGGCCGACGAGTTTGATGCCCGGCCTGATGTGGCAATTTTTATCCAGGATGACATTTTCCAATTCCACTCCTTCAGAAATGTACGAATCCTGCAGGACAATGCAATTTTTCAGGACCGCGTTCCGGGAAACTGTCACGCCCCGGAACAAGGTGCTGCCGGCCGCCGAACCGCTGATTTTACAGCCGTCGGCCACCAGGCAATTGCTGACGCTGTTGCCGGCGAAATAGAGCGCTGGCGCTTCATCCTTGACTTTGGTGAAGACGGGCAGCCCGGACCAGAAAAGCTCGCGCCGGGTCGATTCCTCCAGAAGCCGCATGGAGCTGGCGAAATAGGTCGCGATGGAATTGACGCGCAGAACCAGTCCCTTGTACTCATGTCCCATGATCTTGTATTGCCGGTATTTTTTCAGCAGGTTGTCGACTGCGAAATCGTGCTCGCCGCGGGCGATCGATTCGCTGATCAGGTCGATCAGCAATTCGCGGCCGATCACCATAACGCCGAGCGAACAGCGGTCTGATGCCGGTTTGGCGGGATCTTGCAGCAAATCGCTGATGTAGTCGTTTTGATCCAGGCTGAGGATCAGGCTGGGCGAACCATAGCAGATTCCGTCGCGGTTGTACAGAACGCTCATGTCGGCGCCGCTTTCATGATGCCGGCAGATGAAATCGTTCAGCTTGGCATTAAAGACACAATTACTGTTGGCCAGGATGACATACTGGCTGGCATTGGCCTTGAAATAATCCAGCAAACCGGAAAGGTCGTCGATTTCGCCGCCTTTGCCGATGTTCTGCGAATTGATATAGGGCGGCAGGATACTCAATCCCTTGGTCTTGCGGTCCAGGTCCCAGTAACTGCCGGTGCCCAGATGATCCATCAAGGACTTGTATTTGTTCAAAGCAATGATGCCGACCGTGATGATGCCGGAATTGACCATGATCGACAGCATATAATCAATGATCCGGTAGCGCCCGCCAAACGGGACGGCGGCCAGCGCCCGCGGCTGGGTCAGCTCACCGAGCTGGATGCGTTTATGATCGGCCAGAATCAGGCCCATGGCATTGCAAATCATGCTGACGCCTCCTTTATTTAACGCGGAAGCGGTATTCCACCGCTTCATCGGAATCTTTCCCGGCCGGGCATTCGACCATGCTGTTGCCGGGAATGACCGCGTTGTCGCGGATCTTCAGGCCGCGGTCGAAAACCGTGATGCCGCCGGAGCAGATCCGGGTGTTCAAGTAAGGGCTGGGACCGCTTATGCTGGCGCCGGCTCGGACATTTTTCCCGATGATCGTTTCCATGCCGACGATGCATTTATCGAGGAAAGCGCCGGCCTGAACCTTGACACCCGGCATCAGGACCGAGTCGCGGACAACAGCTCCGGACTCGACTATGACGCTGTTGGCCAAAACAGAATGCTCAACTGTGCCATAAATGCCGCAGCCGTCCGTTAACGCGCAATTAACCACACGGGCCCCGGCAGCGACATAATGCGGCGGTTTGACCGGGTTCCGGCTGTAGATGCGCCAGTTGCGGTCGCTGAAATTGAGTTCCTCCGGGCAGTCGAGGATGTCCATGTTGGCTTCCCAGAGACTGGCGATCGTGCCGACATCCTTCCAATAACCCTGGAAGCGGTATGCGCTAAGCTTGCGCCCTTCGTCCAGCAGCGAAGGGATGATGTCCTGGCCGAAATCGTGGCTGGATTGCCCGTTTGCTTCATCCTCGACCAGTTTTCGGCGTAAAATATCCCAATCGAAAATATAAACGCCCATAGACGCCAGATTGCTGCGGGGTTTGGACGGTTTTTCGACAAATTTCATAATCTGGCCGCTCTCGTCCGTGTTCATGATGCCAAAGCGTTTGGCATCCGCCCAAGGGACCTCCAGAACCGCAATCGTCGCATCCGCCTTTGCTTTCAGATGGGCCTGCAACATCCGGGCATAATCCATTTTATAAATATGGTCGCCGGAAAGGATCAGCACCTGGCTGGGCTCATAATTTTCAATAAATTCGATGTTCTGGTAAATCGCATTAGCCGTACCCTTGTACCAGTCGCTGCGCTGGGTGCTCTGGTAGGGCGGCAGAATGAAAGTGCCGCCATTGGTGCGGTCGAGGTCCCAGGGGTGGCCGTTGCCGATATAAGTGTTCAGCATCAGCGGCTGGTACTGGGTCAGCACGCCGACAACCGTAATGCCGGAATTGGTGCAGTTGCTGAGCGTAAAGTCGATGATCCGGTAACGGCTGCCATAGGGAACAGCCGGTTTTGCCAGATGCTTGGTCATCACACCCAGCCGGGACCCCTGGCCTCCGGCCAGGATCAGGGCAACAATTTCAGTTCGGGCCATA
>DOFA01000014.1 GCA_003532195.1 Clostridiales bacterium | reverse complement strand
CGAAATAGGCCGGATAAGCTTTGGGCATCCGGATCAGGCAGGAATCGCGGACGGCGCCAGGCTGGATCAGGCCGATGGTTTCGAGTTCGCCGATCGCCATCTTGATGAAATCCTCATCTTTCTGGGTCCAGGAAGCGTCCCCTTCATTGCAGAAATATTCCAGCCCCAGCCAGACAGAGTGCTGCGGATCGGCGACCATGTACGGCGACCAGTTGTTGAATATCTGCAGGCGGCCGATTTTAACGCCGGCTTCCTGGATGTAGATCCAGCAGTCGGGCACCAGTTGATTGAGCGCCGGCAGACCGGTCTGGTTGTTGATCGCCAGACGGTCGACCAGCAGGCCGACGGTCATGAAATCGCGGTAGGGCAGTCCGGCGGCAATGGCGGCTACATCCGCGGGNNGTCGGCCGGCATTTCGTGCCTGTCGCCTTGATCGGCTTCGTCGGTCCAGCTGACGGAACTGATCCGGCCGTCGCGAACCTTCAGTTCCCGCACGGTGCAGTTTAAACGGATCTCGCCGCCCAGGTCGGCGACCTGCTGCGCAACGTGCTCCCAGAGCTGGCCCGGGCCGAATTTGGGGTAAAGGAATTGTTCGATCAGCGAGGTTTCCACCTGCTTTTGCCGGACATCCGACCCGGTTGAACGGCTGCGGAAGGTCTTGTTCATGATATCGCGCAGGATGGCCCGCACCGACAGGCCCTTAACCCGCTGAGCTCCCCAATCTGCGGAGATTTTCGACGGATGAAGGCCCCAGACTTTTTCCGTATAATTTTCAAAGAACATACGGTACAACACTTTACCAAAACGGTTGATGTAGAAATTCTCCAGGGAATTTTCCGGCAGTTTCCTGACCGTCGACCCGAGGTAGCTGCAGCCGGCCCGGAAGGTGCGGAACAGTCCCAGATTGCGGATGGTCGCCCATTTCAGGCTGATTGGATAATCGAAGAATTTCTTCAGATAATAGATGCGCGAGACCCGGTGGCGGACCAGCATGACCGGATCGGTCTGTTCGGGATCCGGCCCGCCGGGCTGCAAAGCCGGCGTCCGGCCCAGCAGGCGGTCATCCAGGGCGGGCTGCCCCTGAACCGGCAACTGCCGCAGCCACCAGTTCATGACCTGATCGTTCTTGGAGAAAAAACGATGCCCGCCAATATCCATCCGGTTGCCGTGATAACGGACTGTCCGGGAAATGCCGCCGACCATGTCGGTGGATTCCAGGATTGTGACCCGGCAGCCGCCTGCCTTCAGCAATTCATAAGCAGCGGTCAAGCCGGCCGGTCCGGCGCCGATGATGACGATTTGCGGAAGCGCGGAAAGCTCCTTATCTTGATTCATGGTTGAAACTCCTTTAAGTGATGATAATATCCCGGTGTGCTGGCGCGATAATTCCTTCCGGTCACAAAGACAGGGCAGGACAGGCCCGGCAGCCTTCCACCATTTTACGCCAGAACACCCCAAAGATACAATTCTTTTCAAACCCGGCGCAGGCGGATATTATGGAATCAGAGAAAATAGTCAGTGAAAGAGGGAACTGCTTTACTCTCTTAAGCACCCGATTGGTATGACATAGACGCCGTCTTCCCTGATATACCCATATTCTGTTGCCGATATAATAGCCAGAAAGGACGGCTTCCCCATAGTCGCCTGATCAACTTTATGAGCAAAACGGATTAATTTGGCAGCCGCATCATCAAATAAATGCGATCCCATTTTGATTTGAATGGCACCCCATCGGCCATCGCTTAATTGAATTACGGTATCGATCTCCAGACCATTTTTATCTTTATATCGAAATACTTCACCGTCAATACTCTCGGCATATATCCGAAGGTCCCTGACGACTAATGATTCGAAAAACAAACCGAAGGTTTTAAAATCGTTCATGAGTCTTTTGGTTGTTAAATTCAGCATGCTTGCGCCAATCGATGGATCAACAAAGAACCTTGCCGGTGTGCTCCTGATGATCGTCTTGCTGCGCAAGTTTGGATTCCAGGATTTAAGATCGTCTATAATATATAATTTATTGAGAACATCAAGATAATCAATCAGAGTACTTTCCGCGGTTGCATCATCTAGCGAACGCATATCTTCCAGGATATTAATATTCGTCGTTTCCGAAGCTGTATATCTGGCTAAAGATTGCATGATCTTTTTTACTCTCAATTCATTATATTTTTTGCTAGTCACTTTATTGATGTCCTCTTTACATAGGGCATCCATATAAGATTTCATTCTTCTTATTGATTGCTGCTCATTGTCACCGATTGATTCCGGCCATCCACCCTTGATGATCCACAAAGCATATTCAGCGACTGTTAATCTGCTTTTATGTGCTTTAAAGACTTGTCCTTCAAAAAGTGCATTTAATGAAATATCGCCGGTAGATGCACCGACTTCAAATAAACTCATCGGCCTGAGCATGATTCTGACGATTCTACCAGCTCCAGAGTGGGAAGTTTCATCAAAATTCGCAGCAGAAGATCCGGTTAGTATGAATAAACCTCTGCCTTCAACCCGATCAACATAATGCCGGACAATATCCCAAACTTCTGGGATAAGCTGCCATTCATCTATGAGCTTCGGATATGGCCCAGATAAAAAATCCTGCGGAGCAAGCTGAAGCATTGTTTTATAGTCATTCATATTTAACGGATTAAGAGCAATCGAATTTTTAGTATATTGCTCGGCCAGTGTTGTTTTTCCACAAAATTTGGGACCGACCAAAGCAATTGCTTTGAAAGTATCCAAATTTTCTCGTATTATTTTTTCGATTATTCGAGGTATATACATATTTAGACTCCATGATTCACGAATTTGATACAACTTTCTCGGTAAGCTTTTCTGGCGCTGCTGTCTGACATGCCGTGGCGCTTGCGCCACAGTTTGACTCAAGGAACTTGCTCTGCGGTCAGAAAGCTCGCTTGAGCGGGAGTAAGCGCCGAAAAGCCTGTGGGGAAGTTGTATTCTATAGTTGATTCTATTTCGATTATATCACAATCATAGCAAATGTCTATCATTTATCAAAGCAAATATCAGAGATTTTTCAATGTATATGTCCATTAATAATCAAAGCAAATGTCTATCCTTTATCAAAGCAAATGGCAAGAAACGGCAAAAAGCCGCTGATTCAGCGGCTGAACGAGAACTTCCGCTTATGCCAAGGTTTAATTCGTCCGGCGCAGGGTTTTCAGGGCTTTTCGCGACCGGCGCGGCTTTTGATTTTCGTGCATCCAGAGCAGGCTGTCGCGGAATGTGTCGAGCAAAGGCCTTGGCTGGTAGCCCAGCTCGGCGGTCGCCTTGTCATGGCTGATGTTGCAGTTGGACTGCAGGACCGACACGCTGTAGGGGGTGAAAATCGGTTTGATGCGAAACATACGGCTGAAACCGGTCGCGATGCCGGCGGCCAGGCGCACGAGCCAGACCGGCGCAAAAAAGATCTTCGGCTGGCGTTGGCCAAGCGCCTGGCGCTCCAGGCGAATGACATCCCGCAGGCAGATTTCATGTCCGGATAAGATAAACCCTTCGCCGGATTTTCCTTTTTGTGAGGCAGCGAGGATGCCGCTGACGACATCGCGCACATCGACAAAGTTGTAGGCGCCGTTAAAGGTCATGATCAGCCGGATCCAGCCCTGCGTGCTGAGATAGCGCAGCAGGAGCCCCATCATCGATCCCTGGTAGTCATAGGGGCCGATGATGCCGCTGGGGAAGACCACCACGGCGTCGAGCCCGCGCCGAATGCCGTCATAGACAGCAGCCGTGGCGGCTGACTTGCTGCGGGCATAGGGGCCCAGCAGGTTGGGGACCGGGAACTCCGTGATTTCACGGATCACCTGATTGTCAGGCAGATCTGGCAGGGCATGCACCGAACTGACATAAAGCAGCCGTTCGACATGATATTCCAGGCAGGCTTCCACAATCAGGCGGGTGCCGGTAACATTGACCTGATCCAGCAGCTGCGGCTTGCGCGGCGCCGTATCGATCAGGCCGGCGAGATGGTAAACCAGCCGGGCTCCGTTGACGGCGCGGCGCACGTCGCGTTCCCGGCGGATATCGCCAAAGAATAGTTCCAGAGTCAGCCCGTCGAACATATTGAGCTTTTCCTGAGGCTGCAGGAAGACACGAATCGTTTCATCGGGATAGAGAACAGCCAGTTGATTGACGAGTACATTGCCAATATGGCCGGTTGCTCCGGTGACCAGGATCATAAGATTCACTCCTGTCTGGCGCAAGCCTGCCGGGAGAAAAACCAGGTTGCCGAAAGGGTCTCCCGTCCCATTCCGACATCGATTGACCGTAAGTCAATTATAGCACAAAATCATCCCGACATCATGGCAGTAATGTGGCAATTATTGCCGTATCGTTAATTCTGGCCGTTTTGCTGGTGCTTTGCCGGCGCCGGGCGCCCTGTGGTATGATAGAGCCAAGTAAAAAGCTGACGTTTAGGCAGCGGCTGCCAAAAGAAAAAGCGACCGCCGGCCATGAAGGAGGGCTCGAGGATGAATGAAACTTTGCAGGCCATTTTTGACCGCCGGAGCATCCGCAATTTTCAGGCGGACCCGCTGACCGCCGAACAGCTGGATGCATTAGCCGAGGCGGCGCTGGCGTCGCCCAGCGGCATGAACATCCAACCCTGGCATTTTCATTTTATCGTTAATCTGGAAAAGATCGAGACGCTCAGCGCGGCGGCATTCCAGACCTCCCGCCGGGAGAACAACCAG
>DOFA01000197.1 GCA_003532195.1 Clostridiales bacterium | reverse complement strand
GGAAACCGTATTCCAGATTGTCTGGCCGTCAGCGCCGGATAAAGCCGCCGCATCCTTGTACAGGCCAAAATCCAGACGGCGCGTATTGGGTCCGCACGCCCGAAAACTGAACGATGCCAGCGGAATATCCTCAGCCTTCGCGTAAACAGGAGCCGGCGGGAATGCCGCCAGGAATTGATCCAGCTGTTCTTGTGGCGCGCTGACGATGACCTGGCAGACGCAAGGCGGGAGCGTCAGGCAATCAGCCGCCTCCAGGCTGCGGATTACAGTGCTGTTTTCCACATCGAGCAACAGGCTGGGTTGGCCCGTGCGGACCCGAACCTGTGCTGAAGCGGGTTCAGTCCGGTTATTGGTCAGGAAAAAGTAACGGACACCTTCCGCATCGCGGCGCCGGATGGAGAAAATGCCTTCGGGCGCCTCAACCTCGAGGTCATCCACAACTCCGGCCGCGGCGATACCGGCCTTAACAGCGTCGCGGAATCCGGACTCCGCCAGACCCAGTTCATTGGAGAGAATCACCTGCACGCCGGGCGCCGGGAAAAGGCAGCGGGTTTGTTTTTGTGCCCATTCGCCGCGCCGCAGCGCTGCAGCTTCCTCTGCCGCGGCCGCTAAATCGCCCAGGTTATAAGGAACAAAATCGTCGATATCCCAAGCCGGCACATCGCCGGCCAGGATCAGCCGGCCACCTTCCCGCACGAACTGCTCGAGAAGTTTGCGGGTCTTGCCCTGGGTGCAGCGGGCCATCGGTAAAATGACCACTTCATAGGTGTTGGGAGCAGCTGTTTCCCGGATCGGCGCCGGATTAGGCACACACAGCTTGCCGTCGCAAACGCTGACGCCGTCCTCCAGGAGCTGGGACTCATAAAGCAGTTCAAAACCGATATTATGCCGGGACAGGGAGTTGATCACACTGTCATAGGTGTTCATGATCTGCTTGAAGTGCGAACGGCTGATATGGGCGTGCCCTTCCCGTTCCGGATATTCATAGTTCACCGTATGCTCATAGCCGGCTGTCAGCGGCTGCAGCACCGCGACTTTCGCCTGCGGCACGGTCTCGGCCGACAGACCGGACAGCCGGGATCCATAATCGCTGAAGATATGGTAATAAGGGAAAAGCACGTTGTACACCCCATTGTCCGGTCCGGCATGGGTGGTCTTGATCCCGGCGAAAGTATAATGGCAGCCCATATATTGCATCATGTTGACGCCGCTCGGCAGCAGCCGGCTGGCGACGCGGCGCATGTGCTGCATCGTCAGGCTCCAGGTGCTCAGGGTGTAGGTTTCGCAAAGCATCCGCTCCTTGCCGGAGAAATGGGTGATGTTGGCGATCGTGGCGCAAAGCGTGTCGAAATCGGGCCAGAACATCCGGACTGTGATCCAGATCAGGTCGACGCCCGGTATGCCGAAGCCGCGCAGCCGCGGCAGCGTTTCGCCGTCATTCAGGTTGCAGGCCAGCGACTCCTCGCCGTTGATATGGCCGGTAAACAGCAGATTATTGGCCTCGCACCACTGGATGTTGACACTAAGGAAGCTGTCGATCATCAGGCGGTGCAGCACCTCATAATAGTCGCGGCGGAACGCGGCAGCCCGGCCATCATTTTCCGCGAAAAGCAAATAAAGCAGACGCGGTACATCCGGTCCGTATTTCCGCGCCAGGCCGGCGATCAAGTGGTCGCTGACCGGATAGGCTTGCCACATGAAACCCGGTTCGTCGGTAAAAACACCACGGACTGTTCGGCCAAACTCCGCGCCGATATACTGCTTGTAGCGATCGTGCGTATATTCGATGAAACAGCGGGTGGCGTCCGGATTGGTCAAATCAACATACCCCGGCGTCATTTTCGAACTGCGGCAGCCGGCCGCGAAAGGCCAGACACGGTCTTGATGGCTGCTTGACTGAACCCGGAATACGACATCCGCACCGGTGGTGTTTTTCCAGAAGCACTTGCCGCCCAGCAGCTGGCATTCATCGGTGATATCCACCGCCGGCGCGCCCGGATCGCCGACGGGTACATACTGTGCGCCGAGGAAGATCTCCACCGGCAGTATCCCCAGGGCGCCGGCCTGGACCCGAGCCGTCTTTTCCGCCAGCAGCCGGCAGTGGTATTCCGGGTNNATAAATCCAATAGTACATGCCGTTCGCCTTGGCAAACTCAACCGCAAAGGCAACCATTTCCATGTATTCATCCGAAAGGTATTCCAGTTCCATGCCTTCCGCGGGATGAATGAAAAAGTCAGTGATGCGCTGCTCTTTCATTAGAGTCAGCTCCTCGGCGATGCCAGCCTTTGTCACCGGTCCGTTCCAGAACCACATCATGACCGGACGATAGCCGTCCTGCGGATCCTTGACCGAGCGGATGATTTGTTTTGTCGATGCGTTCATACCCAATACCACCTTCCCTATGGAGAAAACTTCAAGTTGGAAATTATAAAACGGTTATACAATTATTCCGATTTAATTATTATTCATAATCATTAAGCTTATTACTATTGATAATTATAAATTTACCCGCAAGCATTTGTCAACGCTTTAAAATCCTCGATGAGCTTGAAAACATAAACAGTTCTTCAACGATCTATTTACAAAATGTATCCGATATTACAGCTAGCCCAGCTTCCCTGCTGTATTGTGGTATTAATAATATCTTTTTTTATTAATGGCTATAACGGGAGGATCAAGCATGAAATCAGTACAAGACACATACACCCTGCATAATGGCATAGAAATCCCGGTTGTCGGATTTGGCACATGGCAGGCGCCAGACGGCCCGGAGGCTGTCGCAGCGGTTGGGGAAGCGTTGCGCGCCGGCTACCGCCACATCGACACGGCGGCCGCGTATGGAAATGAGGCCAGCGTGGGCAAGGCGGTCCGCGAAAGCGGATTGCCGCGAAAAGATATTTTCATCACTAGCAAACTGTGGAATTCCGAACACGGCTACCAAAAAACTTTGAACGCTTTCGAAAAGACGATGGACACCCTGAAGATGGATGTCCTCGACCTTTACCTGATCCACTGGCCGAATCCCGTCCATTTCCGCCATAACTGGGAGGAAGCCAACGCCGAATCCTGGCGGGCTATTGAAGAGCTTTACCAGTCGGGAAAGATCCGATCCATCGGCGTCAGCAACTTTATGCCCCATCATCTGGCCGCCCTGCTCAAGACAGCCCGGATCATCCCCATGGTCAACCAGATCCGCCTCTGCCCGGGCGACTTCCAGGATGAGGCCGTCGCCGCCAGCCGCAAGCACGGCATTTTGCTGGAAGCTTACAGCCCGCTCGGTACCGGCCAGGTTTTCGCGGTGCAGGAGCTCAAAGACATCGCCGCCAAACATCACAAGACCGTGGCCCAGGTGAGCCTGCGCTGGAGCCTGCAACAAGGATTCCTGCCGTTGCCCAAGTCATTGTCGCCGGAAAGGATACGGGAAAATGCTGATCTGTTTGACTTTGAGCTGACCGAAGAAGATATGGGCAAGATCGCCGGCCTGAAAGGCTGTTGCGGCATTTCCGGCGACCCGGACCAAATTATGTTCTAATCCTCGCACCAGACGGAAAATCACGATGCGCAGGATATCCACAGCATTTTACCATTCTTCTGCTGTTGCAGTGGAGGTTATTGTGGCAGAGAGAACCTTTTACACAGCCGATCGTGCAGAGTGGCGAAAGTGGCTTTCTGTAAACCATGATCGCGAACCGGACACTGACCTGCGAACGATCTCCAAGCGTCTTGGGCATGCTTAAACCAGCACTACGTCAAATATCTATGCCCACGCAATTAGGTCAGCTGATGAGGCTGCAAATGAAACTCTCGAGAATATTCTTGACCCGATAAAACCTCCTGCCAGGATTCGAAAAACTGCAGGGAAGAGAAGAACTCTGACCGGTGTTTTTCAGGCCGCCGCCCACAAATCGCCCACAAACGATAATATATAAACATAGAGTTATAAGTGTATTACGTGTTGTATGAAGAAAAAACCCTGTATATTAAGGGCTACAGGGTTTTTATATTGGAGCCTGTGGACGGACTCGGACCCCCGACCTGCTGATTACAAATC
>DOFA01000158.1 GCA_003532195.1 Clostridiales bacterium | reverse complement strand
GTTCCGGCCATCCAGCGCAGCAGCCATCCCGACATGCCCCAGCTCACCTTCGACACCAATACCCAGCGGGCGGCACAATTCCACCACTTTCTGCGTCCGGGCGATATTATCTGCTATATCGTAAGCCGAAGCATCAACCATAATGGAATTAAAACCATGGCGCAGGCAATAGGCGACTTTCGCGAAATCTTTTCCATGATCCAGGCACAGCGCCACCGGAACCGGCGCTGATTCCGCCAGAGTCCTGATAAGCCCCGCCATCAGCTCGCCGTTGGCATGTCGGGCCATCTGGTTGCCGCCGAGAATGATGATCAGCGGGGACTCTTTGTGAACCGCGGCGCTGATCAGACCGCGGGCCATCTCCAGATTCAGCGCGTTGGCCGCGATGATGGCATAATTATGCCGGGCGGCATCATTCAACAGGGTCGCCATTGATAGGTACATAATAATCTCCTTGCCCTATGGGCGGGTCAGCTGCTCATTCCGGCGGTCGCCGGTCACGGCTGCTAGCATAGCTGTCATTCTTCAGCTGCCAGATTTCCGGATCGAGCCTGACCGGTAGCCGGGCGAAGCTGTTTTGCATCTGTTTCTCCAGAAGATGAATGTCTTCGATTTTACTAACCGTATCCGGGCTGCCGATACAAAGGCTCGCTGTATAGGATCCCATTTTCAGCGCTTCTTCCGGCGAGTAATTGCAGGTCAGGGAGCCCAGGAATCCCGCGATGGCCGTGTCGCCGGCCCCCGTGGTCGACAGGATCGGATTTGTGTCGATCGCTTCGCACCACAGTTCCCGGGCGGACCATTCATCCAGATTTCCCGGAACAGCACGGCCGAAAGAGGCAAAATGGGCTTTTGGGGCCGTGCGAAGATAGAGGCCATGCTTGCCCATTTTGATCACGACAATCTTCGGGCCCATAGCAAGCAGTTGATCGCCGATTCTCATAATATCGTCCGGGTTGAGATACTCGATAATATTTTTGTTCCCGACGTTCCTGACCATTTCGATATATTTTTCCCGGTCGAGCATAAACAACGTTTCTTCGATGCTGGGCATATAGATGTCCACATAAGGCAGCATTTTATGTAAAATGAGGTTCCAGTCCAGTTTTCCCGATTCGCTTTCGATGTCAGTCAGAGTCATGTCGACCGAAGTCGTGACGCCTGTGGCTTTGGCCTTCGCAAACAGTTTGACCAGCCCTTCGCCGTCATTAGCGTATAGGTACTTCATGGCGGTCGGATAACCGAAATGGAAGAGGTCAGCCTGCTTGAGGCTTTCCTCCGGCACATCTTCCAGCATGAAGGTTTGCCCGGCCCCCAGCTGCAGGAAAGAGATTTTATCCATGCCGGGCGGCGTCAATGCTATGGCCGCTGTTGTCTTGCAGTTTTCGACAGTTATGACCTGCGTCCGGGCGTTGAATTCCTGGAGAATGCCCCTGACAATCGTGCCGATCCGGTCGTCGCCGACCTTGGTGACCAGCATGACCGGAATACCCAGCTTGTGCAGCGCCAGTCCGGTATTGCCGACTTCGCCGCCCAGATACATCATGATGCCGGAAACATTGTTTGTCTTGCCCTGCATAAACAGGCTGTTCACATCGCGCCTGACCGCGGGATCCATAGTCATGACGGTGTCGAGAACAATGGAACCGGCTACCAGAACCTGCTTCATAACCTGATCCTCGNNTCCTATAGATTCACATGCTGATACAGCAGCTGTAAGTGCTTGCCGATGTGTTTACTGAGCAGTTCGGCATAAGCTTCCGAATTTTCGTTCCACAAAGCATAGAGCCGGCTGCGGAAAAGATCCGTGCCGTCGCTTTTCCTGGCGGTCAGAATCAGTCCATAGGTGATGTGGATCAGCTGCCGGGCATCATTCTGGTCAAACAGCTTCGGCAGTTCGCTGTCGGCGAGTCCGGCCAGATCGGGAATCCGGTCCAGGCGGGTGGTCACATGGTAGTATTTCTGGGCTTCCTTGAATACCGACAGCGCATAGGCATGGATTTCACGGTACAGGCCGGGATCCTTCAGGGCAACCAGCTTCACCGCTTCCAGCCAATTGGTTCCGGCAGTCTTCAGATGGAAGCGTCCCTGGGTCAGCCGGCCAATAATCGGAAAGACCGAAAATTTGTCCGAACCGGAATGGACGCTGATTTTATATCCAAAATGCCGGGCAATCACGGCATGAACGGCGAATTCGCGCTCAAACTGCGCTAGGTCGCCGATATAGTCGACGCCTTTCTGGAATTCACCGCAAAAGCGCGGCGCCAGGGTCGCAAAGACAACTCCTCGGCGGCGCAGCTCATTGGCGACGAAGAAGTGCTGCAAGGGCGACGTCGGCGTGGCCGTTTCATCCACGGAAATTTCGAAGTCAACCGGTTGGTTTTGAATATATTTCGCATAGATTCCGCAGGCGAACCTGATGGCGGCGCCATAGATCAATACCATGCGCTTGTATTCGCTGTCGCTGCAAGTCAGGGACACGCCCTCGCCAATGTCAAAGGTTTTACCCGGATATAGTCTTTCCAACTCCGGGTCAGGCGAGTATTCCCGGCTGACCTGTTCATCGGTCAGGCCGTCAATGTCATTGCGGATGTGCTCACTGCAGTCGAGCGTAATCATGGTGTAACCGCATTTGAGGGCGTATTCCAGTTCTTCCGGCTTTTTCAGATGGTCGCCATCAGCGCCGAATCCGCGGCGGAAGCCCTCGCGAAAGACGGCGAAAGTCACGCAGTCCAGCACCTCTTCATAGGTTCGGCCGGTCAGGTTTAATTCTCGGATTGACTGCTGGGCGAAAATGGGAAAAGCATCATACTTTTCAAAAACCCGGATATGCCCGGGGCAGGCGACGCCCAGCCGGTCGCCGACGCCGACGCTGCGGCTGCTCACCAGTCCCGGGCGCGGCGCTGTAAAGGGCAGGATTCGGCGCAAGACGCTAGCGTTTTCATGATTCAGGGGCGCCACCCGGTAGCGGATGCCGTCAGTGACGAAGTCTTCGCCGGCAAATCCTAAATCACCGCCGATGACGATCAGAACGTCGCCATCCTTCCCGCGTGACAGGTAAACCGTCTGATGGTCAATGACATTCACCGATTTCGGGTAGGGCGTGAAGCCCGGGACGAATTTTGTCTTTTTCTTATCCATGATTTTCTCCTCTGTTAAAAACCAAAATACCTGACGGCGTTATTATAGCTGATATCTTCGGCCATGCGGCCCAGCGATGTTATATCGGCCGGGTATTCGCCATTTTCAACCCAAGTGCCGATTAATTCGCATAAAATGCGTCGGAAATATTCATGGCGCGTATAGGACAGAAAGCTGCGCGAGTCGGTCAGCATGCCGATGAAATTGGCCAGCACGGACAGGTTGGCCAGATTGGTCATCTGTTCAATCATGCCGGTCTTGGTGTCGTTGAACCACCAGGCGCTGCCGTGCTGAATCTTGCCCGATATCTCCCCGGACTGGAAGCAGCCGATGATCGCACCGATCTGGGCGTTGTCGGTCGGATTCAACGAATAGATGATGGTTTTGGGTAAAATATCCGCCGCCTCAAACGAGCCAAGCAAGGCGCCCAAAGCCAATCCGCTGTCGGCGCGGCCATAAATCGCGTCATATCCAGTGTCCGGGCCCAGCCGGGCCAGCGCTTGCCGGTTATTGTTTCTGACAGCGCCATAATGCAGCTGCATGACCATGTCATGTTGTTTGTACTGTGCGGCGCAGAAAGTCAGGATCTCGGTTTTAAACGCGTCCACCTGCTTCTGGCTGACGGCGGATCCTGCCAGCGCCTTCTGCATGGTGGCGTCCAGGTTGTCTTCCCCGGTCTCATAGACGATATAATCGAGCCCGTGGTCCGCAGCTTTGCNNTTCAGGTCGTCGACGGTCCGGATCGGGAAACCGCAGGCACTGCCCAGCTTGGCGATATAATCAGCGAAGCCCGGCTTGTCGATGTTGATCGCTTTGTCCGGCCGGAAGGCCGGCAGCACGCGCACCACCAGGCTCTTGTCCTCGCGGATCAGCTGATGCCAGCGCAAGTCGTCGGCAGGATCGTCGGTCGTGCAAATCACGCGGACGTCGGACTTTTCGATAATCTTACGGACCGACAATGTTTTAAGCTTTTGATTGGCAGCCTGCCAGATCGCCGCGCAGGTATCCGGCGTCAGCGGTGTGTCAATATCGAAATACCGTTTCAGCTCCAAATGGGTCCAGTGGTACAGCGGGTTGCCGATCAGCTTGGGCATGGTTGCCGCCCACTGGGCGAATTTTTCATAAGGGGTGGTGTCTTGCCCGGTTATGAAGCGCTCATCGACGCCATTGGAACGCATCGCCCGCCATTTATAATGATCTCCGCCCAGCCAGACCTGACTGAGGTTTTCGAAAACCGTATCTTCGTAAATGGCTCTCGGGTCGATGTGGCAATGATAATCGACGATCGGCATTTTGCAGGCATGCTCATGATACAGGCGCCTGGCGGTATCCGTCGTCAGCAGAAAGTCCTCGTCCATGAATGGCTTCAAAGCAACTCCACCTCTTTACAGTAATGCCTTGACATGATCGGCCAGATAATGAGCGGTCAGCCCGTAATCCTCCATCATGTCGTCGGGCAGGCCGGACTGGCCAAAGCGGTCATTAATTCCGACCTTTCTGAATTTCATCTGCTCTCCGATCAAGGCGTCGGCCACTGCATCCCCAAGTCCGCCGATGACCGAGTGTTCCTCGGCCGTGATGACTTTCCTGGATTTCAGGGCATATTTGCGGACGGTCTCCTTGTCCAGAGGCTTCAGCGTATGAACATTAATAACAGTAACCTTAATGCCTTCTTTTTTCAAGGTTTCCGCCGCTTCAAC
>DOFA01000284.1:3846-4027 GCA_003532195.1 Clostridiales bacterium | reverse complement strand
ATATCCCGCCGGCCAGGAACAGCAGTCCAGCCAGGAAAACCAGGATGCGCATGCCTGTCAAAAGCCGCGGCCTGAGATCGTGCCGCATGTCAGTCTACTCCTGGATCAGCCGGCGGCTCGGTCTGCGGCTCGGTCGGCGGCTCAGCCGGCGGCTCGGTCGGCGGCTCCGTCGGCGGCTCGG
>DOFA01000284.1:0-3800 GCA_003532195.1 Clostridiales bacterium | reverse complement strand
GCTTGCTCGGGCGGCAGTCCGGGATCCGGTTCACTGCCGGAAAGATCCCCGGTTTCCGCGGACAGGTCCGGCTCGCGGCCCGGAGTATGCAACTTGAACAGGACAATCGCCAGATAGCAGACGGCAAAGGCCAGGACAGCCAGAACAATGCCCACCTGCCAGATGCGCCCCGGATTGATGGCCCGTTCCCAGTTGGCCAGGTAATCCGACAGTCCGGCGGAGAAATTAAAGCCGATATGGACCTGCAGCTGGTAGCATAACAGCTGCGACAGGCCGCACAGCAAGGTATAGGCCAGATATAGCAGCGGGCTGCTCAGCAGGAGTATAAACTCGACGGGCTCCGTCACGCCGCTCAGCAAGGCGGCCAGGCCGCCGGCCGCGGCCATGGCCGCAACCCATTTGCGATTGTGGCGGCGGGCAGACAGGACAAAACTGAGCGCCACAGCCGGCACGGCGAAGATCATCACCGGATAGAAACCGGCGATGTAGCGGCCGGCAGCCGGGTCGCCGGCAAAAAACCGGTTCAGATCGCCAAGGACTAAAACACCGGACTGGCTGGTGAAGTTGCCGGAGTAAAACCAGATTTCCTGATTGAGCACCTGATGCAGGCCAAACGGCAGCAGCAGGCGGTTCAGGAAACCATAGGCAAAAGCGCCGGCGGCGCCGGTTTCCGTCATGCGAGTCGCCAGCGAAGTCAGGCTGGACTGCAAATAACCCCAGGCGACGCCGCAAACGACGCCGGCCGGCAAGGCGGCCAGAACCGCCAGTAGCACGGGAAGCCGCTGGCCGGCAAAGAAATTCAGCCACCGGGGCAATCTGATCCAGGTACTGTGCCTCTGCAGCCAGCCGGCGAGAAGGCCCGCCAGCACGCCGCCAAATATTCCGAGGCTGAACGCCGTTAAACCAGTCTGGTTGGCGTTCAGCGACTGATAAACGGCCGACCCGGCCGCTTGAAGGACCAGCCAGGCGGCCGCTCCGGCCACAGCGGCTGAACCGGCATTCTCGTCAGCCCGGCTGTAAGCCAGGCAAGCGGCAATTAAAAGCGGCAGCTGATTCAGGATGGCTGACCCGCAGCCGGTTANNCGTCCCAGCCAATCGCCGGCAGCCAGCAGCAGGCCGGCCAGGGTCAGGACAGCGGCTGGCAGCATCAGGTGACGCCCGGTATTGCGGGTCCAAGATATACCTCTTTTGAGAAAAGACTGTTTTTTTCTCATTGCCGAACCTCCGCGGTGCTCAATCCAGGGCGTCATCCAGCATCATCCGGATGCTGTCTTCGAGCGACTGGGCATAGCCGGCCATGCTGTCCTGAAGCTTTCCGTTTTGCAGCACAACAAAATAAGGAATGCTGCTGACGTTAAACTGGCTGGACAGATCCGCAGCCATATCGACATTGACTTTGACAACATAGGCCTGCCCCGCATAATCTTTGGCCAGCGACTCGATAAAAGGGGCCGCCTTCAGGCAAGGGCCGCACCATTGGGCCCAGAAATCAACAAAAACCGGCCGGTCCGCCGATTGGACAAAATCATTGAAATCAGCTACCGGCAGATGCCGGACTTCGCCGTCCTGCCAGACCAATTCGACGACGCCCGTATCGGCTGCCGTTGTCGATGCGCTAGCTGCTCCGGATACCGTATCGCCAGACGTGCCGGTCGGATTCGCCCGGCGGTCAAGGATTTCCCGGCACAGGAAGCCCAGAAGAACCGCCGCGACCAGAAACACCGCGACAGCGGCAATCACCGCATACCATTTTCGGTCGGTTTTCATCGTCATCACCCCTTGCCGTTCTGTAAATCGGAGCCTCAATACTTACGCTTGATTTTCTTCGAGGTGGTCTTGTCAAACTCGGTTTCCCGCAGGGTAAAACTCCGGATGTATTTGTAGGTAGTCAGCATATGGTTCACTTTGCGAACTTCTTCAGCGATCAGCTGACGGACCGATTCCGATATTGCGGTTACCTGTCCCAGTTTTTCCTGCACTTTTTCCAGGTTGGGGAAGATTTCCGCTGTGACCAGAGTCTCACCCTCGTCGTCCTGGATACCGGATACCAGGCTCTCCTGGATGTAGTCGCTGCGGGAGAGCAAAGACTCGATTTCTTCCGGGAAGATATTCTTGCCATTTTTGGCAATGATCACGTTTTTCTTGCGGCCGGTGATCATGACAAAATTATTTTTGTCCAGGTAGCCCAGGTCGCCGGTATGGAAAAAGCCTTCGCTGTCAATCGCCGCCTGGGTCGCTTCCTCGTCCTCATAGTAACCGAGCATGACGTTCGGCCCCTTGCCGATGATTTCGCCGATGCCATTTTCATCCTTGTCGATGATTTTAATCTCGACGCCCGGCAGCGGCAGGCCTGCCGAGGCATTGTTATAAACGACGTCCCGATTGAGGGCAAGAATCGGCGCGCATTCGGTCAGGCCATAGCCCTGGAGGCAAAACAGGCCCAGGTCCTGCATGCCCTTCATGATCGCCGGATCAATCGCGGCTCCGCCGGCAATAAGCATCCGCAGGCGGCCGCCGAAATTATCGTGAATTTTCGCGAAAAGCGACCGGCGGCGGTCGATTCCGACCGCCCGCAGTGCGCCGCTGATCTTGAGGCCCAGCCGGAATTTCTTGGCCAGCGCCGGATCTGAGGTTGCCGCCTTGATGATCCGCTTGTAGAACAGCTCCAGCATTAAAGGCACCACCAGGATGATGGTCGCCTTCGACTCCTGCATATTGCGGGTAATGTGGCGCAGCCCTTCGCAGACAGCAACCGTACAGCCGCGGTAAATCGGGCAGAGGAATCCGCAGGTGCATTCGTAGGTATGATGCAGCGGCAGGACCGACAGGAACGTATCATCGGGACCGATGTAAAGCATACTGCACATGGCCTGCAAATTGATGCAAATGTTGCGGTGTGACAGCATGACGGCTTTCGACTTGGCGGTCGTTCCGGAAGTGAACAGCAGGATATTCATGACCTCGGGATTGATCGGCGCCTCGACGAAACGCCGGTCGCCGGCCGTCAGAGCCAGATCGCCGTCACGCAGCCAGTCCCAGAAGCCCGCCTGCCCTTCAGCCGGTTCGCCGCCGGGATCGTCCATAAAAACGAAATAGCGGACCGACGGGATATTGCCGCGAATCGCCTCGACATCCTTTTTCTTCGAGCGCGAAAAGACCAGAATGTCGGCATGCGACCGGTTGAGCAGGCTCTCGATTTCGATCTGCGGCAGTTCCTTGTCCAACGGGACCACTATGCCGACGCCGTTGACAGTGGCCAGGTAAGTGACATACCATTCATAGCGGGTTTCAGCCAGTATAGCCACCCGCGCTTCGGCCAGACCCAGCTGTTTCAAGCGTGTGCCGAAAGCATCGACATCCCGGTCGAACTGCTTGTAGGAAACGGGCAGAAACGGCAGGCTCTTCTCGGGCGCCGCCGCAGCCGTATCACCCGGCGCGGCTGCCGGCTGGGCTGAGGGAGCGGCCGTCTGGGCGGGCTGAACAGCCTGTTCTTCCGGTTTTTCCGGTTCAGCCTGGCGCCGGGCCGCCCGCGGGTCCTTAACCAGGAATGCCGGCTTGTCGCCATACAGCTTCACGCTTTGTTTCAGCATGTCGCGCAGATCATCGATCTTTCTAACCTCGTAGAGCGGTACGTTTTTCATAAGCACCTCACACTCGTCTTCATGTTAATCGCAACAAATATCCACTTAATTTATTATAGCGGAACAACAGGCATTTGGGAAATACAATCCTGCCGATTGACAGGCGGAGTTTGAAATACTTAATTCATATTCCAGTGTGAATTAAAGATTGCAAATGAC
>DOFA01000058.1 GCA_003532195.1 Clostridiales bacterium | reverse complement strand
GCTCTGATCTTCGCTGGCATTGGCAGCAGCGGCTTCTACATTTTTATCTTGAATTACCGCTACGAACTGATGCCGGACAGCAACCGGACTGTTTTCGAAGGCTGGTATGGCGCAGTTTTCGGGTTAAGCGTGCTGTTGGGACCCGCGCTGGGCAATCAGATCATGAGCCGGCTGCCGCACATCGAGAATGCGGTGTTCCAGCATAGCCAATTTCAGCTGTTGTACCTGATTACCTTTGTCCTGGCCGCCAGTACGCTGCCGCTCGCGATGCGGTCCCAAAAAGCCGGCGGGAAAGCGAGTCCATAAGTCTTTTGACGTTTGCCGGCATCTGGCATAAACTGGAGGTAAACCCAGTGATTTGCCGACAGGAGGACGATCAGATGCGCAAGGACTTCATACAACTGACCCACCGGCGATTCTGGCGCAAGGCTGCAGCCTTGGGCTTAATCGGCCTGTTGACCCTGCTGCCGGCCGCCTGCGCCGCCAAACCCGGTTCTTCCGGCGCCTCCGGCACAACCGGCGCCAGCAGCGATACGTCAGCCACAACCACGGTTGAAACCTTAAATCAAGATGATCCGCGCGATACGCTGGTGCTCTATGGCCAAGCCTGGACAGACCAGGATTTCGCCGCCATGTACCAGTTTTTATCGGCCGCAGCTAAAACATACATAAGCGAAGCGGCTTTTATCGAACGTTATACGAACATCACCGGCGGCATCGAAGCGGCCGACATCCGGGTCAGCTGCGACGCGACCGAGGTTTTTCTGTCAGATGACGGCAAGGCGACGACGCTTCCATTTACAGCCAGCATGAACACGCTGGCCGGACCGGTCACGATCACCGGCTACCAGATGAACCTGCTCCTGGAAAGCCAAGGGGATCAGGCGGCCTGGACTGTGGACTGGACCGAGAATCTGATATTCCCCAATTTAGAAGCCACAGATAAAGTCCGGGCCCGCATCCTTTATCCCAGGCGCGGTGAAATCCGCGACCGCAATGGCGCCGGCCTGGCGGTCAACGGCGATCTGATCACCATCGGCGTCGTCCCGGGCAAGTTTAACGCGGTCAAGGAAGAAGCGATCCCGCAGATGGCGGAGCTGCTGGGAATCTCGGCTGAACGGATTAAAAAAGCCCTGGTCAATGCGACCCATTCCGATTGGTTTTATCCGGTCGTCACGCTGCCGGCGAATGCCAGGGATCTTTCGGCCCAGCTGACAGCCATCGACGGCGTGCAATATCAGAATACGACTGGTCGGATCTACCCGTCCGCCGCCTCAGCCGCCCTGATGATCGGTTACATCGGGAATATTACCGCGGAAGAGCTGGCCAGGCATCCGGACGAGGGATACACAGCCACCGACAAGATCGGCAAGATGGGCCTGGAACAAGTTTATGAGCAGCGGCTCCGAGGCCAGCGAGGCGGCGAGGTCTACCTGACTGCGGCCGACGACCGTTTCAAGGAGCAGATTGCGCTCCGGACAGCTGTCGACGGCGAGAACATCACCCTGGCCATCGACAGCCGGGTGCAGGCCAGCCTTTATACCCAGATGATGCAGGACGCCGGAGCTGCGGCGGCCATCAACCCCCGGACCGGTGAAATCCTGGCCCTGGTCAGCACGCCGTCGTTCGACCCCAATCTGCTGCAGACTTACGTGCCGGACACGGTGCAGACCAGCTGGAATGAAGCCGTGAAAAGCCCTTTTGCCAACCGCTTCAAAGTTGCCTATGCGCCCGGATCAGTTTTCAAACTGGTTACCGCCGCCATCGGATTGAGAGCCGGGACGCTTGATCCCGACGAAGCCCTGACGATCACGGGGCTGACCTGGCAGCCGGATTCCAGCTGGGGCGGCTACAAAATCACCCGGGTCAAGGACAGCGGCCAGCCGGTCAATATGCTGCGGGCTTTTTTGTATTCCGACAATATCTATTTCGCCCAGCAGGCTTTGCGAGCCGGCGCCGACAGCTTTGCCCAGGGCGCCGCCGGTTTCGGCATCGGCGAGGACCTGCCGATCGATTATCCGTTTTATACCTCGCAGATTGCCAATGATGATTTGGAAAACGAAGTCTTGCTGGCCGATACGGGGTATGGCCAGGGCGAAGTCCTGGTCAGCCCGCTGCATATCGCCCTGTTTTACAGCACCCTGGCAACAAACGGCGACTTGATGGCGCCGATCCTGGAACTAAAAGGAGCGCTCCAACCGCAAGTCTGGAAAGCGCAGGCGGTTGACGCCGAAGACGTACCGCTGCTGGCGGACGCGCTGCTGCAGGTGATCGAAAATCCTGCCGGAACCGGCTATTCGCGCATTGCCGCGCAGACCCGCATGCTGGGCAAGACCGGGACGGCGGAGTTGAAAACGAGCCTGACCGACGACCAGGCGGAAGAAAACGGCTGGTTCGTGGCGATGAATGTCGACCGGCCGCGCCTGACCATCGCCATGATGATCGAAGATGTCAAAGATCGCCATGGCAGCCATTATGTCGTGCCTCTGGTCAAAGCGGCCATGGACGACATTATGCCTCTTCTGCCCGAATCAGACTGATCACGCCAAATGCCAGCAGCAGCGGGAAAACCGTTCCGGACAGCAATCCGGTTTTCAATCCGACTTGTTCGGCGCTTAATCCCATGCGGGAGCCCCAGCCGACCAAAGCCGCGGACTTCTGGGCCTGATCGGAAATCCAGCCCGCCAGCCAGGGCCCGAACGAGCCGCCCAGATCGCCGCTCATGGCCAGCAGCCCGAAGAGCAATGTGCCGCCCCGCGGATAGACCGCGGCGGTCAGGCTGAATGTTCCCGGCCACATCAGGCTGACCGTAAAACCGCAGAAAGCGCAGGCCAGCAAGGCAATCACCGGTTCGGGAATGAAAACGGTCAGCAGGTAACAGACCACGCAAAGCAAAGAGCAGACCAACAGGGCATTCTTCAAGCGAATGCGGTGCCCCTGGACACCGAATAACGTACGCCCGATCCCCATGAAAACGGCAAACAGGCAAGGGCCCAGCAAGTCGCCCCAGATCTTCGGGATGCCCAGGCCCTTTTCCGCAAACAGCGACGACCATTGGGCCATGGTCAGCTCCGAAGCGCCGGCGCACAGCATCAGGATCATGGCGATGCCAAAACCCCGCGAGCGAACCAGCTGCTTCAGCGGGATTTTTTCATGCTCAGGCAGGGGCGGGATCAGCGGGACTTTCAGGAAAAGAATAGCGTTGCCGAATGGGATCAGCGCCCAGAAAAGGGGCAGCACGTGCCAGATCCCCGATCCGAAAGCCTGCAGCAGCAAAGTTGTGATCAGGACCACGCCCATTTGCCCCCAGCAATAAAATGAATGCAAGATGCTCATCGCCGACGCCTTGGCCTCGGTCGGCAGGGATTCGACAATCGGGCTGACCAGGACTTCGATCAGGCCGCCGCCGATGGCAAAAATGACGACCGCGATCACCAGTCCGACATAAGGATCAGGCAGCAGGCCGGGGAAGATGCCAAGACCGGCCAGGCCGACGACGCTGCAGACATGGGCGGCAACCACGGCCGGCCGGATGCCGATCCGGTCGACATGCCGGGCAGCCAGATAATCGACGATAATCTGGGTGCCGAAGTTGATCAGGATCAAGCGCCCGATCATTTCATAGGAGATCTGGAATTCGTCGCGGAAAATGACAAAGAGCAGCGGCGGCAGATTGACATTGATGGCTTGGG
>DOFA01000287.1 GCA_003532195.1 Clostridiales bacterium | reverse complement strand
TAGCTGTTGAGCCAGTTGATGGCCGGGAAATGGCGCTTATAGGCCAAAGCTGAGTCCAGGCCCCAGAACACTTTGACAATCCGCAGGGTGGACTGGACGACCGGATCGGAGAGGTCGCCGCCGGGCGGCGAGACCGCGCCGATGGCAGTCAGGACACCGGTGCGGCCATCCTGGCCCAGGCAGCGGACCACACCGGACCGCTCGTAGAAATTGGCCAGGCGGGAACCCAGGTAAGCCGGATAGCCTTCTTCGCCCGGCATTTCTTCGAGGCGTCCGGACATTTCCCGCAGCGCCTCGGCCCAGCGGGAAGTCGAATCCGCCATCAGCGAGACCGAATAGCCCATGTCGCGGAAATATTCCGCAATGGTGATTCCGGTATAGATCGAAGCTTCGCGGGCCGCAACCGGCATGTCGGAAGTGTTGGCGATCAGGATGGTCCGCTTCATCAGCGGTTCGCCGGATTTGGGATCGACCAGCTGCGGGAACTCCAGCAGCACGTCCGTCATTTCGTTGCCGCGCTCGCCGCAGCCGATATAGACCACGATATCCGCTTCCGCCCATTTGGCCAGTTGGTGCTGGATCACGGTCTTGCCGCTGCCGAAAGGGCCTGGGACGGTGGCGGTGCCGCCGCTGGCAACCGGGAAGAAGGTGTCGATGATCCTCTGGCCGGTGACCATCGGCGCTTCAGGCGCCATTTTTTCCTGATAAGGACGGCCGCGCCGCACCGGCCATTTCTGCAGCATCGTCAGTTCCCGGACCCTTCCGTCCGGAAGCCGGACCTGGCAAACCGCATCCGTCACCTTATAGGAGCCGGCTTGAATTTCCGTCACTTCGCCGGACACGTCGGGCGGCACCATGATCTTGTGCAGGACCAGCGTCGTCTCGCGGACGGTTCCGAGGATGTCGCCGCCGGTCACTGTTTGCCCGACCCGGGCTTGGGGCTCGAAAAGCCAGGTCCGTTCATGATCGACAGCCGGAAGGGAGATGCCGCGGGCAATATTGTTGCCGGCCAGGGTGACCAGCCGGTCCAGCGGCCGCTGAATGCCGTCGAAAATGCCGCCGATCAGGCCGGGAGCCAGTTCCACCGAAAGCGGTGCGTTTTCCGATTCAACAATTTCGCCCGGGCCGAGGCCGGATGTTTCTTCATAGACTTGAATTGAAGCCCGGTCGCCGTGCATTTCAATGATCTCGCCGATCAGGCGATGTTCGGAAACCCGCACGACATCGAACATTTCCGCGTTCCGCATCCCGTCGGCCACAACCAGCGGGCCGGAGACCTTGACTATTCTGCCTTGAACGTTGTTCTTCATTTTCTCACTCCTCATTGAGGCTAATCATCAACGGTTATTCATCATCGCCGAACAGATCCATGCCGACTGCCTTGCGGACTGATTCCCGCACCGTCCGCATCCCCAGTCCGGTCGAGCCGGTCAGGGACGGGATCGGAATGACGGCGGGCAGCTTGCGGCTGCGCAAGACCTGAAGATACTCCTGATTGGCTTCCGCGTAGCTTTCCGTGATAAAAATCACCGCGTAATTCTCCTGGACCAGGGTGCGCAGCTGCCGTCCGGCTTGTGCCGAATCAACCGCTTCGAGAACGGTCATGCCCAAGGCCCGGAATCCAATCACACTGTCCCGGTCGCCGATCACGCCGATGCTATTCATGCCGGATCACCTCCACGTCAGATAGCTGTCCCGGAGCAAGTCCCGGGCCAGGCCTGCCGGCAGCTGATTACGTAAGCAGGTTAACACGATCCGGACGTTCTTGATCTCCATTTCCCGTCCGATCAGGTAGGCCAGGAGAACTTCCGGGCCGCGCCAGATCATGCGGGCCTGGCGGATATGCTGAATGACCAGGTTGTCAGCCAGCAAGCCGAAGCGTCCGGCAGTGCCGGTCTGCCCATATGTGTCGGCCAGTTTGGCCAGTTCGGTGTATTTTGTGCCGGCATAAGCCGCCCGGATCAACTCGGGTTCTGCCAGGTAGAGTTCCCGCAAACGGGCCGCCGCCACTGATCCGCCCGGAAACAGGGCATGTTCCAGGTAGGTCTGGCCGCTGTGCAGAAAACGGGTGCGCAGCAGCAGGCCGAGATTGGTCAGATCAGCCAGCAGGCATAGGTATTGGCTGAGGAACGCGTTGCCCAGTTCGCCGGCTTTGCCTGACGCGGCGGCAAAAGCGCCGCGATCCAGATATAAGTCGATCTGGCTGACATCATAAGACTGCTGATAACAGCGGGCAGCCTGAACCGCGGCCTCATAGATCCAGGCCGGCACCTGTCCCGGCTGCCGGTCGCGGACAGCTGTATAGAGCAAGTGCGGATCGACGAGGGACGGCTGGCGGAACAGCGGGTCCAGCGTTGCCGGCCCGACCAGGCTGTAAGGGCCGGCCGACTCGGGAAGCTCACCGGTAAATGCTGCTTCATCGGCACTCTGCCGGCGGGGCCAGGCCGGGGTCAGGCTTTTTAGAATGACCTTGAGATTGTGGAAGTCATGGAAAAACAGCAAGGAGTCCATATAAGCCGGCTCCGGAAACAAGGACTGGACGAGCTTGTAAACGGCGACCGTCTCCAGCCCGAGCCGGGTTTCCGGATCGGCGGCAGCCGGATAGCCGCATTCGGTCAGAATCCGGCCGATATCCTCAGCCGAACGGGATTCCTGCAGACGGCTGAGCTTTCCGGAATCCAGCATCTGGATTTCCAGAGCCCGGATCCGCCCGGAAGCATACAGATAGCGATTAACCGGGACTGGCTTGCTGCTGCGCATGTGTTTTTCTCCCTGCGTCTGCGGCATGGCTGTCATGATACGGCCGGATTCTGGCCTGGTGCTTCAACCAGGGCGGCAGCCGCAATCTGGACCAGTTCGGATCGGCTGGTCGCCGCCAGCCGCTCAAAAGTCAGGTTGTCTTCGATCAGCCCGCGGCGCAGCACCAGTCCGCCGGTAAAAGCACCGACCTCGGCAGCTACCGTGAATCGGCCGGGATTTTCTGCGATCAGTTCGGCGGCCAGCCGCTGGTCCGCCGCAGCCAGCACGATTTCACCGCTCTCTGCTCTGGTCTGTTCCAGCAGCTGCCGGTAAAAAGATATTTTTTCCCGGTCAGGCATCTGGCAAAGCAATTCGATCGCCCGGTGCAAAACCCGGTCGACCATGTCCTGCCGCGCCTGGAGGATATTTTTCCGGGCGAGCAGAGCCGCGGCGCTGCTGGCCCGGTTCAGCACAGACTCCGCCTGCGCCGCAGCAGATATTCTGGCGGCAGCCAGCTGCTGTTCGCAGTCCTTGCGCGCAGCCGCGAGAATTTCCTCGCTGCCCGCTTCGGCCTGGCTGGCGATCTGTGACGCGGTTTCCTGAGCTTCTGACAGGATCCGGTCCTGAATAGCTTGTAGTCCGTTCAAGGTCGATGCTCCTTTCCCGATCCGAAACAGCCGGGCTGGCCGGTCAGATCTGCAGGATGGTCATGATTGATGTCAGCAGGGCGAGAATGGCATAGGTCTCGACCATGGCTGCCAGGACGATGGCCTTGGATTGCTCTTCCGGCCGCTTGGCGACCAGGCCGACGCCGGCAGCGGCGACCTGGCCCTGGGAGATCGCCGAAAAATAACCGACAATGCCGATCGGCATGGCCGCGAAGAAAAACGCCAGGCCCCGCTGCCAGGTGACATCGGCATTCCCGGAAAGCAGGCCGGAACGCATCAGGATCATAAACCAGGTCAGCAGCCCGTAGATGCCTTGCGTGCCGGGCAGCGCCTCCAGAATCAGCACTTTGCTGAATCTGGACGGTTCCTCGGTCAGAACGCCGGTGGCCGCTTCGCCAACCAGCCCGACGCCCTTGGCGGAGCCGATGCCGGCCATGCCGGAAGCCAGGACTCCGGCCAGGACTGTCAGAATGATGCCAAGATTTTCTAAAAATTCCATACTGTTGACCTCCTCAGATCGGTTGCAGTGAATTCCGTTTTATCCAAGCCTGTCCCGCTTGTATTCAGGGGTCAGGCGTGATCTCGATATATTTCGTTTTCAGCCGCAAAGGCTGCCACATTTGGCCGCCGCCATCGTAAAACTTGCCGAAAAACTCGACATAATGCAGCCGGCTGGTGTGAACATAGGCGGAGAGCGCCGAAAGCGCGACATTCAGTCCGTGCCCGGCAACCGCGACCACCAGGAAGAGCAGGTAGCCAGGCAGAGTCGGACCGAGAAAGAAGCCCATCATGTTGACGACCATGGCGATGACGCTGGTGGCCAGGACCAGGGCTAATATCCGGGTATAGGACAGGATGTCGGAAAAATACGAAAAAATATTGTAAAGTGATCCCAAACCCTTGAACAGCCGCTTGATCGGATTTTTTGCCGGACGGCCGCTGAACAGCAGCAACACCGCCGCACCAGCCAAAGCCAGAACCATGCCGGTCTGGCCGCCAATACCGGCAACAGCCAGGCCAAGGCCGACGACAATCAAGTACCAGGGGCAAATATCCAGCACGGCATCCCAGCCGTGGCCGGTCCGGAAAAGAATCAGAACCTTGATCCACATGCCAATGAAAATATGGACCACGCCGAAAATCATGCTCCAGATCATCAGGTTCGCCGGATTTTCAATCGGATTGAACCACAAGACCGGCCAGTTGATCTGCTTGCCGGACAGAACAGAGAGCATATCGCCGAAAAAGCCGCCGAACAGGAATCCCCAGATGATTGAGGCAATGCCGCAGGGCAGCAGCAGGCGGCTGATCCGCCGCATTTCGCCCTCGACTTTCACCTTATAGATCAGAAGCCAGCTGATGGCCGTTAATATCAACCCGTAGCCGACATCGCTCAGCATGATGCCGAAAAAGAAGAAATAGAAAGGGGCAATCCAGGGTGTCGGATCGATCTCCTGACTCGAGGGCGGGCTGAACATCTCGGCGACGACTTCGAAAGGCTGGACCAGCGGGCTGTTCTTCAGGAGAATCGGGAACTCTTCCCCGGGTCCGGCCGGCCGGTTTTCCAGCGCAACCAGGAACCGGCTGTTCAATCCTTTGCCGACAGCGTCGGCCAGATGCGACGGCACCCAGCCCTGCAGCCAGAATGTGCTGCGGGTGCCGGCCAGATGGGCGACTTCCTGCAGCCGGTCGTGACGAATGGCATAATAATCATGCAGGATCTCATAATCCTCAACCGCTGCAGCCAGTTCCAGGTTTTCTTCGGACAGGCGCGCCATTTCGGCATCGATCTCGCACAATTTAGCCTTATTCTTTTCCAGCAGCTGCCGCGGCGTTCCCTTCTCGCCTTGCATCGGCAAAGGATTAAAACTGATCTGGCGCAAATGATTCTGCACCAGGCTGCTGCGCGGACGCCAGGTAGCGATGATGCAGCGCTGGTTGATTACGTTGTTGTCCAGAGTTTGAATCATGGTTTCCGGCGCGTCGTCCCGGAGGAGCTCCTCCAGCTGCCCGACCTGATCAGCATGATCCAGGCTGCCGAGAAACAGGCGAACATTTTCCGTGCCCTGGTCAGCAAGGTCGATGTTCAAATCCTGCCAGGGTTCCAGAAGCTGATTGGCCGTTTGCAAACGGTGCAACTGGCTGCGCAGTTCTTCCTGGCTGGCCAGATTATGCTCAAACCGGTTGACCTGATCCATGATTTGCTGTTCCTGCCCGGCGGCGCGCAAATAGGCGGATGCCGCAACTTTGCGCCGCACAGTGAACATCGGTTTCTTTTTTGGATTCAGCCGCTTGGCCTGCCCGATAATTTTAGCCAAGCGGAATAAGCCGTTCTGTGCCAACTGAATCTGTTCATCAAGCGCCCGCGGGTCGCCCGACGGTCCGGAGGCGCTTTCCAGGCTGGTTTCCGCGGCCGGATGAATGATCTCAACGGCGCCCAGGCGCGTCAGCGCTTCAATAATCGCTTCCCGTTCTTCGGCCAGGCCGACCACAGTCAGCTGATCCATCTTAACGATGGGCATTTGTGTTCACAATCCTTTCGGCAACCAGACGGGCTGCTGCTTCCAGCCGGTTTTCGGCGACAGCCGTTTGCTCGGTGACAGCCGTTGCCGATTGCTTCCTGGCTTGGTCGAGGATGCTCTCGGACCGGTCTTCGGCCTCGGCCAGAGTCTGCTGATGAAGAAGCGCGATCTCCCGGCGCGTTTGCTCAAGCGATCCGGCTGCGGTTTCCCGGGCTGTGTCCTGGCTCTGCCTTGCACGCTCCCGGGCCTCGCTGATGAGCTCGGCCGCCTGCTGCTCGGTTTTGCGGATCAGATCAAGAAAACTCTGTTCAGGCATTCCCAGTCTCCATTCTTCACCGGCTGGCCAGCCGGTTTTTCGGATCCTACCCACGATCCAACTTAATCCATGCTATCCATTTATTATATGGAGAAGGGGTATTTCCGTCAATCAAAAAAAGAGTATCAAAAAAAGGGCATTGACGGTGGTGCGGCAACTGCGCTAGACTTTTAATCCATAAGCAGTCTGACCAGGCCGCAATCCGGTCCACAGCGAAAAGGAGGCAGGCTTATGAAGGAGAACAAGCTCAGGTATCTGCTCAATCATCATCTACCTTCGGTGTCCACCCGAATCCGCAGCACCTGGCCGACGATGATCGAAGCGGCTGGTTCTACCGGCAACTTTGATTATCTGGAATTCACCGCCGAATATGCGCCCTTCAGCCAGATTGATCTGGAGAACATGGCGCGCGCGGCTGAACTGAGCGACTTGTCGCTTATGATCAAACTGGATTTCCAGAACCGGGCCTATGTCGCCCAGAAAGCCATGGCATCAGGCTTTCAGGCTGTTTTATTCGCCGACCACAAAACGGCGGACGAGGTCAGGGAATCCATTTGGGCGATAAGGCCGGATACGCCGCAGGACGGGGGAAGAATGGGCTATCCGGGCCGGAGATGGATCGGCTACACACCGTCCGCACCACAGATGGATTATGCCAGGATGGTCCGGGAAACTGTTGTCGCGATCATGATTGAGAAACAGGAAGCCCTGGAGAATATCGATCAGATCTGCGCCGTGCCCGGCGTGGACATGGTGCAGTTCGGCCCATCGGACTTCTCGCTGAGCAGCGGCTGGAATGCCGGCGAACATGCTGCGGACTGCAAGGCTGCGGAACGCAAGATGATTGAAGCCGCTCTCCGCCATGGCGTGCAGCCCCGCTGTGAGATCAACCAGCCTGAGGAAGCCCGCTATTATATTGATCTGGGCGTCCGGCATTTCAGCATCGGCGACGAAATGCGCGCAGTCATGAACTATTGGCGCCTGGCCGGCAGTGAAATGAAGAAAATTGCTAAAGCTTTGCAATAAATTCTGGCTGGAAATGATCTAGATAAGCCTATAATAAATGTTACATGTACCTGAAGGAGGATATCCACAGATGCAGGAATTAAATTTAACCGGACGCACAGTCGTTGTTTCGTCCGGAACCGATGAAACCGGTCAGGCTGTCTGTGCCGCTTTCGCAGCGCAAGGAGCCCGTGTTGCGGTCTGTGGCTGCGATCTGGCCGAGGCGCAAAAAGAAGCGGCCAGGCTGCGGGCAGCCGGCGCCGACGCCGAAGGATTTGCCGCGGATCCGGGGCGGCGTCAGGATCTGGCTGCGGCCTGCGCTGCGATTATCGGGCATTTCGGGCGCATCGACATCCTGATCAATAACAGCAATGCCGAATTGGCCGCTGAAGAACGCGTTCCTTTGCATGAATTGGACATGGATCGCTACGACGCGATCGTCAATGCCGGCATTAAAAGTTTCTTTACTCTATCCCAGCTCTGTATGCAGGATATGGCCCGGCATCACGGCGGCAGTGTCGTCAACATCACCTCGATCCGCGGCCTGGTGCCGGTCGCCGGCCAGACCCCCATTGTCGCGGTCGCCGCCGCGGTCATCGGCCTGACGCGGATGTGGAGCGTGGAGCTCAAGGAAAAACAAATCCGGGTCAACGCCGTTGCGGCGGGCATCACCTCCTGCCCGGATCCGCAAAGTCTCTCGCATCTGGCTATCCAGCGGCCGGCTGATCCAAAAGAAATCGCCGCCGCCGCTCTTTTCCTCGCCTCCGACGCGGCAAGTTACATCACCGGCGCCGTCCTGCCGGTCGATGGCGGGCTGAATGCCGGCTATGTGCGAAGCTTTTAAAGGAGGTGCAGCATGAAAAAGGCTGACCGTAAAACGGATACATTCGAGCAGATATTCGCCGGAGTTTATGGTTACAATAGGCCCTATATTCCCATGAAAGCCGACCTGAACCAGCGGGTGGCAATTATCACGGGCGGGGCCGGCATGATCGGCGGCGCGGTTGCCGAGTTACTGGCTGCCAGCGGGGCCCGGATCGTCCTCTGGGATATCAACGACGAACGGGGCGCCGCCGAAGAACAGAAAATCATCGAATCAGGCGGCGAGGCCAAATACTACCCTGTCGACATCGCGGACCGGGCAGGTATGGCAGCCGCGGTCAGCCAGGTGGTGGCTGATTTTGGTTGCATCGACATTCTTTTTGCCAACGCCGGCGTCAATACCGGTAACCGCCAGCCGGTCACCGAGTTTGACAGCGACCTGTTCGACCAAAATATCGACGTCAATCTCAGCGGCGGCACCGTTTTCCTGACCCGGCAGGTCTTGCCGCACATGATGGCCAGGGGCGGCGGCAGCATTATTTTCACCAGCTCGGTGTGCGGCGTGACCGGGCTGCGCCTGCAGTGCGGATTCGTCGCGTCCAAATTCGCCATCTGCGCCCTGACCCGCTCTCTGGCGCTGGAATACGCCCGGTACAACATCCGGGTCAACACGCTGGCGCCCGGCTCGCTGCCGCAGCCGTACGGCAAGCTCAACTTCCTCTGGGACACCTGCGACTTTGAGAATTATGACCAGAATTTCACCAATCCGGCGTCAATTGTCTATGACATCCCGGCGCGCCGCCCGGCCTACCCGACCGAAATGGCGGGATTGGTCCTTTACTTCGCGTCGGACGACGCATCCTACACGACCGGCCAGGTGGTCTGCGTCGACGGCGGCTGGACTGCCGGTTTCAGCGGCGATTATTGATTGACGGCAGCGGCCGTGAGACGGCCGCGCTGCAAAAAGCCATCGGCAAACCGGCTCAAGCTGCAGATTAGGTCTTTTCAGACATCCAGCGCCAGGATCTGGCGCGCACCGATCCGCCGGATCACCAATGCCAGGCAGCCGCAGAGCAGCAGCGGCAGCAGGCAAACCAGCAGCGCAGCCGAGACAATCGGCACCTGCCAGACTGCGATCGGAGCGATGACCAAGGCAGA